>JBEKOS010000089.1:0-19405 GCA_049521535.1 Terriglobales bacterium
GTAATCGCAGGGCGATCCGTAACCATCGGTCCTGAGGCTGGAGCAACTGCCGGCTGATCCTGGCCGTGGAGTGGCGCCATCCCGGCCAAGATGAAAGCCAGTAGCGTCGCGAAAGTACGAAGCAACATCAGACCGTCCTCGGCAAACTCTCTGGGCCGGCCACGAGATCCGAGGTGAGACTCTCCAGGGCGGCTTGACGGGCGCGCAAGGCTTTTAACTCTTCTTCGCCGAGTTTTTCGGCGCAGCCGGCCACGGTGCGCACTCCGTGCTCGAATAGTATCCGGCGAAATTCCGGATCGCTTGTCGAGGCGGCGATGTCACCCAAAGCTCGCAGCAACCGCAAGCTGACGGCCGCGTCCATTTTCGAATACATGCGGATCTGCTCAAAGGCGGCGTCCAGCAGCCGCTCGAAGCGGATCCATTCAATGCCGGCGCGAACGATGCCCGGCGGGTCGTAGTAGAGATCGTCCGGCGGCTCCCGCGATGCGAAGCGGATCAGGATGCGACTCAACTGATCAACGCAGTTGATTGCGGTGGTCGGGTCGTTGACGGCGGGCGAGATCGCCTTCAACGCGACATCGACAATCTGCAGGACGCCGAACTCCACGTCCTGCTGCAACGTTCTGGTCGGGCCGAGGTCGAATGCAGCAAGTAATTCGGCGGATCCCCCAGGGTGCAGGCGCTTCCCCTTGGAGACCATCATCAGCGGAATTCCTGCGGGAACGAAGTGGCCGACCCTTCGCAGAACGCGCACGGTGACATGATAGTGCTTTGCCTGGGTGACCAGGCGTCGCGTATCGATGAAACGGATGTAGCCGGAAACAGGGCTCAAAACTGCCATCTCGCTTGGGTTGGGCCGAAGTGGTTCAGGATCCTCCAGGCGGCTGAGCCGGTGCGGCCGGGGCATGATCTCGTCGATCATCGCCTCCGTTTCCGCCGCGATTCTGTCCACAATGTGATTTACGCTAATGGCCTGCGAGATGTGGTGGATGAAAAAAAGCAACAAACCAACGCAGATCACCGCCAACACCATCGCACCCAGGACCGTGACCACCGGGGCAAAGGGAGAAGGGAACGAGTGTGCCGCCGGAAGCGCCGCCAGGCAGTATGAAAAAGTGCCGAGGAAGATGCCCAGCGTCCACTGCGTCACGTGGTCCCTGGAAAAGCTGACGATAATGCGCGGGGAAAACTGCATTGACGCCAGAGTGAGGGTCATCAGCAGGATGGCGAATACGATCGACACGACCGTCATGGTCGAACCGGCGATGCACGCCAGAATGACCTGGGCGACTTGCGGGTCGGCGTGCGAGGGAAATAGCACGGGGGACACCCATCCGCTGGCGGCCGGAAACTCTTCCTCCAGCCACGACAGGAATGCGCCCGCGCAACCGAGGGTGAGGGCAATGATCAGCGGGCGAATCAAAAAGCCGCCACGCAGGTTGTACATCGCGTGGCGAATCATTAAGGGTAGACTCTTGCTCATGGTTCTTAGTGTTCAAGTGTAGTAGGTCAGACTGGCGCGTACAAAAAATGTTGCCGAGACGGCGAGGCGGGAAGACCGGTCCGGAGATAGCAGTCGAATCGGCCGGCATGGCCATTGTCCTTGGCTGAGTCGTTGCTCTGACCTTTTGTCTCCGCGGGAATATCGGATCATTCAACGCCTCGCTTGCCCTGCCACCGCTAACACCTTGATGTGCTTTGCATTAGCCGAAGCACTTGTTCCTCACCTGAATTGGTCCCTGAAATGCCCGCTGGAAGCGTATTTCCGGCGCGAGCGGCTTCTCCTAACCTCATTTACGAACATTTTATGGCTTCTTTACCCAAACTTTATGGCGTAAAGATTTCAATCAAAAGTTCACCTTGTTTTCCAGTGTTAAAGGAGGTCCCCGTGACCCGTATGTCATCGGCAATCATCATCGAGCAGAAACAATTTCCGTCGTGGAACCTCCGAACGCTGAGAGGTTGGGCCACGATTCTAGCCCTGCTCTGTTGCGCCGGGGTAGTTTCTTCCATGGGGCAGATTCTTGCCGCTGCGGCGGAGCCGGATGGGAAGGTCGTGGCTCAGCGTACGACCGCTAGTGACCAGCAGGATACTGCCGCCATCCAGAAGGAACTGGAGGCCATGAAGAAGCGCATTGAACAGCTCGAAGCCGAACTGGCGGCGCGCACAACGCCAGCGCAACCGCAGGCGCAGCCCTCGACGCAGAGCGGCACGGCAGTGATCCCCGCGTCGCTGGTCCAGCCCGTGCCTGCCGCCCCGGCTTCAGGGGTTCCTGTTTCGCTTGCGCAACCTGCGACCCAACAAGCAGAAGCGCCAGCGACCAAGCCTGCCAAATCGGAGCCATTTGCTTTCGCTGATTTCACCTGGTTGAATGGCACGCCTCGTACCAAAGATGTGCCGTTCGACACCAAGTTTTTTACGCCGGAGGTCCGCGCCGACGTCGACTATATCTATGACTACAACCACCCCCAAGACGACAGTATTGGCGGCTCAAGCGAAATCTTTCGGTCCAACGAAGTCCAAGTCACGCAACTAGGCGTAGGCGGCGATTTCCACTGGGATAATGTGCGCGCACGCGTGATGACCCAGTTTGGCATGTACTCGGAGACCACGCCGCGCAACGACGCCAGCGTGGCGCGTGGGCAGTGGGACCTGGATACCGCCTACCGTTACGTTTCAGAAGCCTACGGTGGCTACCACTTCAACGTGTGGCACGGGCTCAATGTTGATGCCGGCATCTTCATGTCCTACGTAGGCCTATTCAGCTATTACAACTTCGATAACTGGGCATATCAGCCTTCCTATGTTTCGTCAAATACGCCGTGGTTCTTCAATGGCGTGCGCGTGCAAATGTTCCCGACCGAGCACCTTAAGATCGAGCCTTGGTTCATCAACGGATGGCAGTCGTACGGTCGGTTCAATAACCGGCCGGGCATTGGAGCACAGATTCTATACCGTCCAACCGGTTGGTTTGAAGTGCTCGGAAATCAGTATCTATTGGGCGAAGACACACTGGGCGTCCCCGGTCGTGTGCGTTACCACACGGATGACAGCATACAAGTGAAATACCTCGACCATCCCGGAGAACTTCTCGACAAGATGGCCTTCTCGCTGACCGGCGACATAGGCTGCGAGCACGGTGGAAGCGTTGCTGCCGGCACCAGTGTTAGTTGCTATACCGATTCGGCCAAAGGCCCGAAGCAGAGTTTTCTGGGCTACATGCTCTACAATCGCATGTGGTTCTATCGTGACCGGTTTGGCTTGACGCTGGGTGGCGGTCAGATCAATAACCCCGGACGCTACCTGGTGCTTCTGCCGCCTATCAATGGCGCCACGGCAGCTTCCGGAACGAATTACTTCCCGGAGAATCCGGGCGATCCGTTCAAGGCGTGGGACGCGTCGGTTACGTTCGACTGGATGCCCAGCCAGTACATTACCTTCCGCACGGAATTCGATCATCGCGCGGCCAACGTGCCCTATTTCACCGGCTCGGGCGGAATCACCCCTCCGGGCGGCAACACTGGACTGCCGGGGTCGACCGTGCCGGGCTGGTCGCCGGATCTCGTAAAGACCCAGAGCACACTCGATCTTGCCATTCTGGTTAAGTTCTGAGTTGAGAGGGAGAGAGTATGCAAGACGCAGTTTTTGTTGCGATTACCGTGGCGTTCTTCGCCCTGTCGATCGGATATGTGCACTTCTGCGATCGCGTGAAATGACGATTGCTAGCCAACCACCGACAGGCGGGAGCCAATAATAGCCGATGGTAGTGAGGATGCGATGAATCTTGAATCAATCATCATGTTAATCGCCAGCGTTTTTCTGCTGGTTTACCTGGGCTATGCCATGCTCAGGCCGGAGAAATTCTGATCATGACGGGCAACGGATGGCTTCAAATCGTAGTCTTTCTGGCGCTGATCCTGGCGGTGACCAAACCGCTCGGCATTTTCATGGCGCGGGTCTTCAACCGTGAAAAGACCCTGCTGGACCCGGTGCTGCGGCCGCTTGAGCGCCTTATCTACCGCGCCACTGCCGTCGATGAGAACCGCGAAATGGGCTGGATTGAGTACGCGGTGTCCATGCTGCTCTTCAGCGGCGTTTCCATGCTGGTTCTGTACCTGATCCAGCGCGTGCAGGGCCATCTACCGTTCAATCCGCAAAAGCTAGGTGCGGTGGCCCCGCCCCACCTCGCGTGGAATACCGCGGCCTCCTTTACCACGAACACCAACTGGCAGGCATACACGCCGGAATCGACCATGAGCTACTTCACGCAAATGGCCGGTCTGGCGTATCACAATTTTGCCTCTGCATCCACGGGAATTGCTCTCGCGATCGCCTTCATCCGGGGTATCGCCCGCCGCGAAAAGGATACCATCGGAAACTTCTGGGTGGACCTGGTCAGGAGCTCACTCTGGGTGCTGTTGCCTTTCTGTATTGTGGGCTCGTTGGTGCTGGTAGGGCAGGGAGTTCCCCAGAACCTGAAGCCTTACGACACCGTGAAACTGCTCGAACCGCAACAGGTGCAGCGGGTGGACACCAACGGCAAGGCGGTGGTCGGAACTGACGGCAAACCAGTGATGGACACGGCCACCGATCAGACGATTGCGCAAGGACCGGTGGCCTCGCAGGAGATCATCAAGGAATGGGGAACGAACGGCGGCGGCTTTTTCAACGCCAATAGCGCGCATCCGTTCGAGAATCCAACGCCGCTCTCCAACTTGATCCAACTGTTCGCGATTTTCGCTATTTCGGCGGGCCTTACGTACACCCTGGGCCGCATGACGGGCTCGTCCCAGCATGGCTGGGCGGTGTGGTGCGCAATGGCGGTCCTTTTCCTGGCCGGCGTGACCACCGCATATTGGGCTGAATCCCGGGGCAATCCGCTGCTTTCGGCCACGGACCAGCACGTGACCGCCCTGCAGGCGGGCGGCAACATGGAAGGCAAAGAGGTGCGGTTCGGTATTACGGATTCAGCACTGTTTGCCACTGTAACCACCGACGCCAGTTGCGGCGCGGTGAACGGCATGCATGATTCCTTTACGCCGCTGGGCGGCATGGTGCCGCTGGTCAACATCATGCTGAGCGAGGTTATCTTTGGCGGTGTCGGCGCTGGCTTGTATGGCGTTCTGATTTACGTCGTGCTCGCCGTCTTCATTGCCGGCCTGATGGTGGGCCGCACGCCTGAGTATCTGGGCAAGAAAATCGAGGCCTTCGACGTAAAGATGGCCATGCTGGTTGCTCTTGTTTTTCCGCTCGTCATTTTAATATTCACTGCTATCTCCGTGCTGGAAGGCTTTGGCACAGCAGGCATCAGCAACCCGGGGCCGCACGGATTTACGCAGATTTTGTATGCCTTTGTGTCATCCGCGGGGAATAACGGTTCCGCGTTTATGGGCCTGAGCTCGAATACGCTCTGGTATAACACTGCGACCGGATTCACGGTACTGATTGGGCGTTTCCTGATGATCATTCCGATGCTCGCCATTGCCGGGAACCTGGCGCGCAAGAAGATTGTTCCGCCTTCCTTGGGTACATTCCCTGTCACCACGCCGCTGTTCTCGACGTTGCTGATCGGGGTGATCGTAATCCTGGGCGCGCTTACATTTTTCCCGGCGCTGAGCCTGGGGCCGGTTCTGGAGCACCTGATGATGACGGCTGGCAAGACGTTCTGAAGAAGAGACATTATGGCGAAGAAAAAGGCAGTATGGGAATGGAAAATCGTGCACCGCGCGATTTTGGATTCCATTATTAAGCTCAATCCCAAACACATGATGGGGAATCCCGTCATGTTTGTTGTGGAAGTAGGCAGCGTGATCACGACTGCACTTCTGCTCAAGAGCTTGGCGCGGCATGACGCGGCGTTCGGATTCAACCTGCAAATCACGCTCTGGCTGTGGTTTACCGTGCTGTTCGCGAATTTCGCCGAGGCCATGGCAGAAGGCCGCGGCAAGGCGCAAGCCGATACTCTGCGCAAGGCTCGCTCGGAAACTGTTGCCAATCGTCTCTTGGATGACGGCAACGTCGAGAGCGTCCCCAGTTCCAAGTTGCGTGCCGGAGACCTGGTGCTGGTCTCCGCAAGCGAACTAATCCCGTCGGACGGCGAAATTATTGAAGGCGTTGCATCGGTGGACGAGTCCGCCATTACTGGCGAATCCGCGCCGGTAATCCGCGAGTCCGGCGGCGACCGTTCGGCAGTCACTGGCGGCACCCGGGTTCTTTCCGACCAGATCAAGGTCCGCATCACTTCCAACCCGGGTGAGACCTTTCTCGACCGCATGATCGCCCTGGTGGAAGGCGCCGAGCGGCAAAAGACTCCCAACGAGATTGCGCTGAATATTCTTCTGGCAGGACTGACCATCATATTTCTCTTGGCCGTTGTAACCTTGCAACCGTTTGCAACCTATTCAGGAGCGCCACAAACCGTGTTTGTGCTGGTCTCGCTGCTGGTTTGCCTGATCCCGACGACGATTGGCGGGCTCCTGTCGGCCATTGGCATCGCCGGCATGGATCGCCTCATTCAACACAATGTTCTCGCCATGTCGGGACGAGCGGTGGAGGCCGCGGGCGACGTAAATACCTTGTTGCTGGACAAGACCGGCACTATTACGCTGGGAAACCGGCAAGCCTCGCAGTTTTATCCCGCTCCCGGCGTCACCGCGGAAGAAATGGCGGACGCCGCGCAGATTTCCTCGCTTGCCGATGAAACCCCGGAAGGGCGGTCCATCGTTGTCCTGGCCAAGGAAAAGTACGGGCTGCGGGGCCGCGAGATGGCTGAGCACGAAGCCGTCTTTGTGCCCTTTACGGCCCAGACGCGCATGTCGGGAGTGGACTTCAATGGTTTTCAGATTCGCAAAGGCGCCGCCGACGCCATTGCCAAGTACGTGCAGGAAGGCGGCCTCACGGTGCCCACCGAAGTAAAGGCCACCGTTGAACAGATAGCGCGCTCCGGTGGAACCCCGCTTGTGGTTGCGGAGCGGCGTCGGGGCGCAATGGGCGTGATCGAACTGAAGGACATCGTCAAAGGCGGCATCAGCGAACGTTTTGCCCAACTGCGCGCCATGGGCATCAAGACCGTCATGATCACCGGTGACAATCCCCTCACCGCCGCCGCCATCGCGCGCGAGGCCGGGGTCGATGATTTCCTTGCCCAGGCCACGCCCAAAGACAAAATGGACCTTATACGCAAGGAACAATCCCAAGGAAAGCTGGTAGCGATGACCGGGGACGGCACCAACGACGCCCCCGCGCTTGCGCAGGCGGATGTGGGTGTGGCAATGAATACCGGCACTCAGGCTGCCAAAGAAGCCGGGAACATGGTCGACCTCGACTCCAATCCAACGAAGCTGATCGAGGTCGTGGAGATCGGCAAGCAACTCCTGATGACGCGCGGCTCGCTGACAACGTTTTCGATCGCCAACGACGTGGCCAAGTACTTCGCCATCATCCCCGCGATGTTTGCGGGCACCTTCCCGGTGCTGAACGCGCTCAACGTAATGCATTTGCAGACGCCGGCATCGGCGATTCTTTCAGCCGTTATCTTTAACGCCGTAATCATCGTTGCCTTGATACCGCTGGCGCTGCGCGGCGTGAAATACCGCCCGACAGGCGCCGCCGCCCTGTTGCGGCGAAATCTGGTCATTTACGGCCTGGGCGGGATCGTGGTTCCGTTTGTCGGCATAAAGCTGATTGACATGCTCATCACCAGCATTGGGCTGGCGTGAGGAACACTTGGGTATGTGGATTTGGGATTCAGGTATGGCCGTGCCGGGTAGCGTCAAAGTATTAGGTCAGCATGAATTGGTCATCCTGGGCGACGCTCAGGATGACCAATCTAACGCACAGCAATGAGGCATCACCCATGAAGAAGAATGTTCTTATCGCGGTCCTTATGACCATCGCCACCACGGTGCTGCTGGGCATCGTTTATCCGCTGGTGGTAACGCTGATCGCGCAGGTTTTACTGCCGGATAAGGCCAATGGACAGCTCATACAGCGGAACGGAGTCACCGTGGGCTCGCGCATCATCGGGCAGCCGTTTTCGTCGCCGCGTTACTTCCATTCGCGCCCGTCCGCTGCCGGCAATGGGTATGACGCCACGAATTCCGGTGGCTCAAACCTTGGCCCGACGAATCAGAAATTGATTGACCGGGTGAAAGCTGACGTCGCCACGTTGCATGCGGAGAATCCCAATCAACCCGTGCCCGTCGATCTGGTGACTACCTCGGGCTCCGGGCTCGACCCGGATATCACCCCTGCTGCTGCCGAATTCCAGGTGCCGCGAGTGGCGCGCGAGCGTGGCCTGAGCGAAGGTTCAGTGCGTGCGCTGGTGAGCGAGCATACAGCCGGCCGCCAGCTTGGGTTCCTGGGAGAACCTCGCGTCAACGTGCTCGAATTGAATTTGGCGCTCGACGCTGCAGGAAAAAACTAACTGCGGATTAGCGCGGATTAAGACAGATCAAAGCGAACGGCAGGTGCTTCAATTGTCGACCGAGTGTGTCCAAATCCGCGGTCATTCTGCTTCCCCCGGTTCAAAGCGATAACCCACCCAGGGCTCGGTGAGGATGTAGCGCGGCGTTGCCGCCTCCGGTTCCAGTTTCTTGCGCAGATGCCCTACAAATACCCGCAGGTACTCGGTCTGGTCCATGCTGTGATCGCCCCACACCGCGGCCAGTAACTTCCGATGGGTAATCACCTTGCCCGCATGACGTGCCAAGTAGAGTAACAGATCAAATTCCTTAGGTGTCAGTCGCACTTCGCGATCAGCTACCATCACGTGGCGGGTTTCCAAGTCGATGTGGAAATCCCCCACATCGATCCGGGACTGTTCCTCAGGCGGCGGGGCAGCGCGGCGCAATGCTGCCCGCACTCTTGCCAGTAGTTCGTTTACGCTGAAGGGCTTGGTGACATAATCGTCAGCGCCGGCATCCAGCGCCGCGATCTTCATGGTTTCCTGCCCGCGCACGGAGAGCACGATAATGGGCACCGCCGATTTCGCGCGAATATGGCGGCACAGCTCCAGGCCGTCCATATTGGGCATCCCCAGATCGGTGATGACCAGATCGGGGCTCCACTCCTTCATCACCTCGAGGGCCTCGTCGCCGTCCCCGGCCGAGCGCATCCCATAGCCCTGAGCGGAAAGCGCCGTTCGCAAAACGCGCGTGATCTGCGTTTCATCGTCGACAACGAGTATGCGGCGACGGTCATTCATAGCTCTCAGCCTTTAGCTATCAGCCATCAGCGTTTAGCAATCAACTCTCAACTTACAAGCCGGGACGCCGGACGACCTTCGGGTTCTGGCTGAGAGCTGAAAGCTGACGGCTGATTGCCGCTTCACCTTGCCTCTTGCGTAACAATGTGAACATCCACGGCGGGCGCTTTCTGCAGGAATTTGTGAAATGCCGACAGGTACAAAAACCGTCGCCAGCCGGTTAGGGCAGATCGCCCGAAGACCACCTGCGTGATGTGCTTCTGCTCCACGAATTTGGCCACTTCTTCGGACACGTTTTTGCCGGTGCGCCGCTCGACTTTGGCGCCCAGATCTTCGGCGAAACGGATGTTCTGAGCGAGCGTGCGCTGGTTCTCGGGGCCCGCGTCCCTCCCGATGTCGACATACACGATAAAGAACTCGGCCTCGATTCTCTGCGCCATGCGCGCTCCACGGGCAATCAGATACTGCGCCGCCGGATTCGAGCTGATGCAGACGGCGATGCGCTCCCGAACCTCCTGCGGGCGCTCCAGGTTTTCCTTTTCCAGATAGGAGTTGAGGCTGCGGTCCACCACCTGCGTCACCTGTTGCAGCGCCAGTTCGCGAAGTGCAATCAGGTTGCTTACGCGGAAGAAATTTGTCAGGGCGCGCTGGGCGCGTTCCACCGGGTAAATGTCTCCGCGCTGCATGCGGTTCTGCAAAGCCTGCGGCGTGAGGTCCGCCATAATGATCTCGTCCACGCGCTGCATCACCCAATCCGGTACGGTCTCGCGTATCTGCACGCCGGTGATGTTGCGTACCATCGGCCCCAGGCTCTCGACGTGCTGCACATTCATGGTGGACACCACATCGATCTTGGCATCCAGCAGTTCCATGACGTCTTCGTAACGCTTCCGATGGCGGCTGCCCTCAATGTTGGTATGGGCGAGCTCATCCACGAGCGCCACTTGGGGATGGCGCGCCAAAATGGCGTCAATGTCCATTTCCTCGAATACGGCGCCCTTGTATTCGAGCTTGCGCCTGGGCACGGCCTGCAATCGTGCCGAGAGCTCGGCGATGGGCCCGCGGCCGTGCGTCTCCACTATGCCGATCACGACGTCCTCCCCGCGGCTGTGGCGACGGATGCCTTCGCTGAGCATGTTGTAGGTCTTGCCCACGCCCGGCGCATAGCCCAGAAACAGCTTGAACACACCACGTTCCCTGATGGGCGCAGTTTCTTCCAGCCACTGTTCCGGTGTCTTTGGCATCGGGCTTATTCTCGTTGAATAGAGCTAAATTGTCGAATTCGATACAATCTTCTCACGTCACGGACTTCCGGTTATTGCGCCGGGCCGTGACCGGGACCTTACTACGGTGCAGCGCGCATTCCTGAAGATCGCGTATCGCTTTGTGGCTTCCACCGCCCTGATCTGCGTGGTGGTCCTTTTGTACTACAAACTGGTGCACGTAAATCCGAGCACCGTAGGCTTCACCTTCCTGCTGGCTATTTTGGTGGTAGCGGCGACCTGGGAACTCCGCTACGCCATCTTCATGGCCGTGCTGGCGGCACTCACCCTGAATTACTTCTTCCTTCCGCCGGTCCTGCATCTCACGATTCAGGACCCGCAGAATTGGGTAGCGCTCACGGCATTTCTGGTCACTGCCATCGTGGCCAGCAAGCTGGCGGAGCGCGCCCGCCGGGAAGCGCTCAACGCTGACCGCCGCCGCCACGAAGTGGAGCGGCTGTATGCCTTCAGCCAGCGCCTGCTGGCCACGGAGAACATCGCCGAATTGTTGAATGCCATTCCCGGCTACGTTGTCGATACCTTCGGCGTGCCCGCCGCCGGCATGTTCCTGGAGGCCCGCAAGCGAGTGTACTACTCCGATGTTGCCAGCCGTTCGCTGCTCGATTCCGAACGCCTGAAGGCGGTAAGCGTGCGCGGCGAGCCGGTGATGGATCGCGACCACGGGTTGTGCTTTGTGCCCCTGCGAATGGGACTGCGTTCCGTCGGCAGCGTCGGCATAGCAGGCGGCGCGCTTTCGCGAGAAACCCTGGAAGCCCTGGGAAGCATGGTCGCCATCGCCATCGAGCGCGCGGGTGTGGTCGAAAAGCTAACCCGGACCGAGGCTGCCCGCGAGAGCGACCGCCTGCTCACCAGCAACCAGTTGGACGAAGCGCAACGCCGGGACCTGCTCAGCGTGATCAATGAGGAGAGCGACCGGCTCAACCGGTTGGTGGGAGAAGCCGCGGAAATGGCCCAGCTTGAAGCCCATCAGGTGCATCTGGCCATGGAGCCTCATCAGGTCAGGGAAGTCGTGGACATGGTGCTCAGCGAAATGAAACCGGTACTGGCGAACCACCCCGTGGAAGTGACGCTCGCCGCCGGCCTGCCGCCCGTGCGCATGGACGTGCAGCGCATCGGAGAGGTGCTGCGGCACCTCGTCGATAATGCGGCTAAATACTCGGCCGCTGGCACTCCCATCCGTATTAGTGCCGAATTGGAAAATGGGCAGGCGCGAATCAGTGTCGCGGACCGAGGCCCCGGTATCGATGATTTTGAGCAAGGACTAATCTTTGAGAAGTTTTATCGTGGTCGCGGCCAGCACTCGGTGCAGGGGACCGGCATGGGATTGCCGATTGCCAAGGCGATCGTGGAGGCCCACGGCGGCGCCATTTCCGTCTGCAGCCAGTTGGATCACGGCTCGGTATTCTCATTTACGCTGCCGGCGCAGAGTGCATGATTTCACGAGTTCTGTAGCGCCGGCCGCCGCCACAACCGCACTCGAAATGATGGCCTACCGTGTTGACAGCGACGAGCCTTACGTCGGTTTCAGTGCCGGGCGCTCGTCGTGTCCATTCGTCTAATGATGTCGGATTCCTCATTCTGCATACCAGTCAGAATGTGGCGACCAGCGGTGGCAAGACAGACACATGGTTGCAGTCCACTGGCGGAGGCAGGCGGGACACACTCCTCCGGTGTCGAAGGTGTTCCATAGGTGACCGCAAGTACACATCCAGCGGCTGTCGGCACGGGGTGTCCAACCGCACAGCGGACATCGGATGCGGGGACCGGAGGGTCCGGACTCTTTCTTCTGATCGGGCTCACGATCCAATACCCCCGAGGACTTGTCACGGTCTGCCGCGACTGGGCACATATCCCGAGATTATGGTCCTGAACCAGCCCAAGGTCAAACCAATTCGGGAGCCGTGCTCTCTCCGACGGGGCGCCATATCGCCATTGGGGTCGCTTCGTTGGCGTGCTATCGTAAAAAACGGAACCAGAAGAACATGTTGCTCTGCTGCCATCTGAAGAAAAGAAAGCTGCCCCTTTGCGGCGTCGCGCCCGCAATGTTCCTCCTCCTGTTTCTGATGGCTTGCGGCAAAGCGAGTAGCAACGGCGGTGGCAACTCAACCTCTACCTATACTTTGACGGTGTCGATTTCGGGGAATGGCTCTGGCTCGGTCAGCAGCAACACCGGTGGCATCAAGTGTCCCGGTGTTTGCTCGGCGGTGTACCCATCCGCCACGGCAGTGACCCTGACGCAAACCGCCAATCCAGGATCGTCTTCCGTAGGTTGGTCGGGAGCAGGCTGCGCCGGCGCCGGCCTGAGTTGTTCCCTGACGGTAAGCGATAACACAAACATTGCCGCAGCTTTCTCCACCACGGTATCCGCCATGGCCTGGTACCTTGAGCTAAGCACGTCCTGCAGTTCCACCGCCAATGCCGCGCTTTGGGACGAAAACCTGAACGTGCAATACCTTGATCCGGCGACCAATCAGCCCTTTGTGCTGGTTCCCGGCGTTGTGACGACCACCCGCCCCTTTCATTGCCAGATTGGCGACCAGATATGCTTCGGTGCCGACACCACCGAGAATAGCAACGGCGGCTTGTATTGGGGGGTGGGGGTGAATAATCAGTATCCCGGCGACACTTCCAAATACTGTTATCCCTGCAGCGGCACCAGCATCGGCAATGAAGCCGAGCCCTTTACGCTGGATTCGGGCCCATCCTGTTAGGGGCCAGGTGGGCATTTGTCATTCTGAAGCCCGCGCTTCGAAGAGCGTGTAGCGGATTTGGCGGGGCTCAGAATGACAATGTTCGGCCCGTGGCTTGAAGTGGTTCCCCCGGTAGAAACGACGGGCTTAAGGAGCTGGCGGGCCCGGTCGCGGCGGGAATCCGACGAAATCCGCTCGTATCAGCGTGTATCCGCGGCGAGTGTTTTCCTGATTACACTCGTCTTGACACTAATCGTTATAACGAATAATATTGCAAACGGATGAAAGCAGCGGCCAGGCCGGACAAGAGCGCACGGCGCGGCGGATGCCTCGAAGAGGCGGCCTTTGTCGAACTGGCGCGCACCACCGACATCTTGTCGCGGGGGCTGGTCGGGATTCTCAAGCGCGAGAGCCTCTCCTCGACGCAGTACAACGTGCTCCGCATTCTGCGCGGCGCGCCGGAAGGGCTTCCCTGCGGGGAGATCGCGAGCCGCATGATTACCCGCGACCCGGACGTTACCCGCCTCCTGGACCGGCTGGAACAACGCGAACTGATCTCGCGCTGCCGGGAAAGCAAAGACCGGCGAACGGTGATGACCCGGATCACTCGCGCCGGCTTGAAGCTTCTGGCCGGACTGGACGAACCGGTGCTGGCAGCCCATCACGAACAGTTGGGCCATCTCGGGCGCGAACGCCTGCGGGCCTTGATCGATCTCTTGCAGGTTTGCCGCACCCAGGCACGTTGATTTTATTGGCCATAATGGTCGTTGCAACGAATGTTGGTATAACGCATCTAATCATTTGAAAAGGAGCTTTACCGATGAGCACACTTGCTGTTCCCCGGACCGCAACCACCACCTGGAACCTTGACCCGGCCCACTCCGTCGCCGAATTCAAGGTGAAACATATGATGATCTCCAACGTGAAGGGCCAATTTACGCGCCTCCTGGGCGCAATGGTCCTGGATGAAAGCGACATCAGCAAGTCGCGGGTCGAGGCCTCGATCGAGGCGGCCTCCATCCATACCCGCGACGAACAGCGGGACGCCCACCTGAAGAGCGCCGACTTCTTCGATGTGGAGAACTTCCCCACGCTGACGTTCCGGTCCGCGCGGATCACCCGTACCGCCGATGGAGAACTGTCGGTGACCGGTGATCTGACAATCCATGGCGTGACCCGGAACGTAATGTTCGCCGTCGAAGGACCGACCGCGCCCGGCAGGGACCCGTGGGGCAACACCCGCATCGGGCTTTCGGCCACGACCAGGATCACCCGCAAAGACTTCGGCCTCACTTGGAACGCCGCCCTCGAGACCGGCGGCATTCTGGTCGGCGACGAGGTCACCATCACGCTCGACGTCGAGTTTGTGAAGGCCTGAACAATATTGCCGGCATCGTCGGTATAGGGCGCGGCCGGGAAGGAGAAAAGCCATGTCACTGCGACCAGTTCGACAGATCATTGAATCCAAACCGGCCATCGAAGGCGCCGGGGTGAAACTCCAGCGTGCTTTCGGTTTCGGCAAGACCAGGGAGTTCGACCCGTTCCTGCTGTTGGATGACTTCCGCAACGACCATCCGGAGGATTACCTGGCGGGATTTCCCTGGCATCCGCACCGCGGAATCGAGACCATTACCTATGTGCTGGCGGGTTCGGTGGAGCACGGCGACAGCCTGGGCAACCACGGCAAGATGACCGCCGGCGACGTGCAATGGATGACCGCCGGCAGCGGCATCCTCCACCAGGAGATGCCCCGCGGCGACCAGCAGGGCCGTATGCACGGTTTCCAGTTGTGGGCGAACCTGCCCGCCTCGCTGAAGATGACCGATCCGCGCTACCAGGACATTCCGTCGAGTGCAATTCCCGAGGTCAGCGAAGACGATGGCACGCGAGTGCGCGTGGTCTGCGGCGAGTTCGGCGGCAGGAAGGGCCCGGTGGAGGGCGTTGCCGCTGATCCCAACTACCTCGACATCTCCGTTCCGCCCGGACGGCGCAAGCGGCTGAAGGTGGAGACCACGCGGAATGCCTTTGCCTACGTGTTCGCCGGTGCCGGCACGTTCCGGGACGCATCGGATCCCCGCGCGGTGCTGACCGATAAGGTCGTCGACCCAAACGCGCCGCCCGTATACGACGCGAGCAATCACTCGCTGGTGCTGTTCGACCGGGGCGACGAAATCGCGGTGCAGGCGGGAGATGAGGGCATCCGCTTCCTGCTGGTGTCGGGCAAGCCAATCGAGGAGCCGGTTGCATGGTACGGCCCGATCGTAATGAATACGCAGGAAGAGCTGCGGCAGGCAGTCGCCGAGCTGCACAACGGCAGCTTCCTCAAACAGCGCTGAACATCGCAGGAAGGGCCTGGCTGCGGATAGTCACGGGTTTGCGTTCTCCGCGCCCCTGCGCCTCTGCGCGAGTGCCGTTCTGATCCGCGATCATCAGCGCTAATCCGCGGCGAAAGGCTCAATGATTTTCAGGATATCCAGGTCTGCCGTATATCGGGGAAATCCGTGGAACGCCACGGCGAATGCCCCGACAATTAGATAGTCAACTCTGTTGGAGTTTAACGATTCGACAAACTCGCGCAAGTCCTTGCTTAACGGCATCAGGGTGGCGACGGTCGCGCAGTTCAATCACCAACTGAATGCGTTGCGAGGGGGTCGATTGCTCGTCCCAGCGCGCATCAGCTTCGTCGGCCTCTGCAAAACCGGAAAATACGCGCACCGTTTTTTCCATGAACATATTATAACGTTCCCAGTGTGCCGTCAGCCGCCTGCCGACTGTTGCGCGACCGTCCTGCCGCGCATTTTCGGTGTTTGTTCGGACTCGCCTCTCTGCGGATTCAGCCCCGGAGGGGCGGCAGAGAGTAGCCCCGGGTGAAGCGAAGCGCAACCCGGGGTATTCATCCCCCCAAGTAGAGTCCCGGAGGGACGGCACGATCTCCTCAAGGTCTCCTTTGCGGGATTGAGATTACCGCTCCAGCGTAGCGCCAGTCTCCAGACCGCGTTCCCAGCCACGATGTCACCTGCTTTTCACCCCAGAGGACGCAAAGGACGCAGAGGAAATTATGAAAATGAAAACCTAAGTCATGCAACGACAGCAAACATAATAGAAGCGCCGTTAGATCCGTGGCCATTGGTGCATGCGCGCCGATGGTTGCGGTCTCCCCCTGCGCCCCTGCGCGAGACTTTTACATCGCCGCCGACGGTTTTTCCCGCCTGTTTACGCAATGTTACGTGAAGATCAAGGAAATGGCGGTATAATCCGCAGTCAACGGGGTTCTTCCGCCGGCGAATCCGCTTTTTCGCTACAGCGCGCGCCGGCAATTGCTATATCCGAAGGGAGAAATAGACATGACCGTTCGACTTCACATCCTCATCTTTGCTGCCATGGTCGGGTTCTGTTCTCTTGCCTCTGCCGACGACATTCAGACCCGTGTGACGTATGTCTGCAATGGCGAACATCTTTTCATCGAAAACTGCAACATCCGCGACCTTTCGGACAACTCCACTTGCCTGGTGGCGCACCCGGACAAGATGAGGCCCAACGGTTTCCCGACCTACACCAATGAGACGCGCGGAACGCTGAAGAAGCTGTTGCCCACGTGCCAGCAGCCGTCGGCGAAATCGGTCGCGCGGGTGCAAGCCGCGCAGAAAAAGGCGGACGACGCGTATAACGCGGCGGTGAATACGCCGCCAGCCGCGGCCGGCAACCGTGCGTCGCCTGTCACTCCGGTGAACATCAATCCGGCCGGGCAATCGGCCAGCCAGCGCGCCGCCACCCGTTGCATAACCGCGGGACGATCTCCGACGCTGTGCGGCGAAAATTCCCTCGGCAAGTGGTTTGAAGGCGCCATCGCCAATGGCGTATCGATGGCGAACGCGATAGCTCCGGGTTCGGCTGACATGCTTTCGAAGGCGACCAAGCCGCTGCCGCCGGGGCTGGAGATATCCGGCAACTACGCGGGCAGCGGGAATTGGCAGCTTCAGTTCGACGACCGTTCCGCCATGATGAGCTGTGCCGGCCTGGCGCCGGAGCAGCGTTTCTACAAGATCGGAATCGTCAATAGCCAGGCAGTGATCTCGGTCGAAGTCACTCCCAAGCCGCTTGTGCTGCATCTCCGGCAGGATGGCAGCCTCGCCGCCGCCGGCCCCATTGTAGTAAACGGAAGAGTGGTCGCCGGCTCTTCGGGCGGCGGCACCTCCGACGGCAAGTGGGTCACGTCCCAGAGCACCTCCACTGAAAAACTTACTCCCATGGAGGCGCAGCAGTACTCCGGGCAATCGAACCTGCACACCGACGGGCAATATTACACGCTGTCGCACACTAACACCTCGACCACTTATCAGCCGGGCACATACACGGCGCCCACCGTTCATTACGCGCCGAAAACCGAAACCTGCAGTACGGCGATACTGAAGAGCGCGAGCGCCACCCAGGTGGATGCCTTGAAAGGTCTTGCGGAGTCGATGCTGGTCGGCGAGAAGGCCCCGCCCACGCCGCCGGGCTTAAGGATGCACGGCGCCTACGTTGCTCCCACGGGATTCAGCGTGGAGTTCTTCCCGGAGTCGGCGATTCTGGGATGCGGGGAGGCCGCGCGTGCCTATCCTTATTCCATCCAGGCCAGTGGCGGGCAGGCGACGGTTCGCATCGATGCGCCCGCGCCCGGTCATCCGCTGGTGATGGCGCTCAAGCCGGATAACTCGCTCGACCCCGGTTCCGGCCCATACGAAGTGCCGGGCCGCAGGATTACCGGACAGAGCGCCAACGGCGACTTCGTTTTCGCGCCGTTGAATCAGACGTGCACTCTGGGAGTGCTTAAGCCAGGGCCGCTCATGCTTGACCAGAAGATTGCTGGGACGCCGCATTAGGCGAGAGGCGTATCTCATACGAGTTGCAAGAAGAACTCAGCCCGCGATCTGCTTCCTGCCGGATGTGTTTCAGGCGCCCGGATAAGTGTTCTCCCTTCGCCGATGGGCCTTGACGCGTACGGTGATACCGTACATACTGGATGGTGAGCCATTGCTATGCAACTGCTCGGGTTTCCGGCATAAAGGGCTTCGGCAGCTTTACCATGAGGGCAGTGTAAAAGGGCTCTCAGCGGCAATGGCCGACAAGCTGCGCAAGCTGCTGTTTACGCTTGAAACTGCTCAGAGCATCGACCAAGTCAATCGCTTTCCAGGATGGAAGCTGCATCCCCTGAAGGGAGATATGCGCGGCTTTTGGAGCCTGAGCGTTACTGGAAATTGGCGTTTGACTTTCGAGTACAACGAGGCCGCCTACACGGCGAGCCAGATCGATTTGGTGGACTACCACTAGGAGTTAAAGGTATGCCGATGAAGAACCCGCCGCATCCTGGCGACCTGATCAAGACAGAAATCCTGGCCCCGCTGGGCTTGTCGGTATCCCGGGCCGCTGCAGTCCTGAAGGTTCGCCGCGCCACCTTATCTGACCTGCTTGCCGGCAAAGCAGCACTTTCGCCCGAAATGGCCCTCCGCATCGAAAAAGCTTTCGGACCGGATATGGACCACCTTCTCCGAATGCAGCTTGCTTATGACGTGGCACAAGTCCGCCTGCATGCCCGCGAAATCAACGTCAAGCGCTTCGTGCCCGCATGACGCCGGTTTGGTGCCCCGCATAAGCCTTGACAATGAACCCCCAAGACCTTGTCATCCTGAGCGAAGCGAAGGACCTGCTGTTTTCTCCCGCGAACCAGCGCAAGAGCGGGTCTTTCGCTTCGCTCAAGATGACAACTCAAGTGGGTAAGAAATTGGCCGGGACACCACACAAGTTCGAGAGAAGCAGCGCCCCATTTTGAACGAAGGCGCTCATCGAGAGAAAAATGATATCAGATCGCGGCTGATATCAAATGCGACATCAATCGTTTCGGGGTGGACTGGCCAAGACCGCGGCCGCGGATCAAAGCCGCCTCACCACAGAGGACACAGAGAACGCAGAGGAAGGCGGACTTGGCCATCGATCAAACCGATTAACACGGATTTGGAACGAGGAAAGACAGAAACAATGGATAGCATTGACATAGTATGAAAGATCGTATATTTTAACGCTAGTCAGTCGTTAATTAGCGACTAATTGAAAGCCAACCGAGCGGGGCGCCGCGGTCGCCTCAACTACCTGCGCCAGGAAGAAGTCGCCAGTGGTGCGTCCTCGGTTGATCAGGAGAGGTCGAGTGCCACGGCCAACGTCAGACGCCAAATGCCGGTCAACCTTGACA
>JBEKOS010000090.1:0-11327 GCA_049521535.1 Terriglobales bacterium
CCCGGCTCTGCGTTGGGCACCATCGCGTACATGTCGCCAGAGCAGGCCCGGGCCAGGGAGTTGGACGGCCGCACCGACCTGTTTTCCTTCGGGGTCGTGCTGTACGAGATGGCGACCGGGCAATTGCCCTTCCGTGGCGAGAGTGCCGCCATCATCTTCGAAGCAGTCCTGAGCCGTGCTCCAATCGCTCCGGTGAGACTGAATCCCGATGTGCCTGCGGACCTGGAACGGATCATCGACAAGGCGCTGGAGAAAGACCGTAATCTGCGCTACCAGCATGCTTCGGAGATGCGCAGCGACCTGCAACGGTTGAAGCGGGAACTCGAGAGCGGACACAGCCCAGAAGTCACCAGCAGCAGGCAGCAAGCCAGCAAAATGCGTGCCGGCGTGGCCTTCCTGCTCGTTGCCTGCTGCTTGTTGCTGCTGGCCTGGTTTTATCGCTCGCGCTCGACGAAGCCCGCAACGGCACTCAACGAGAGGGACGCCATCGTCCTCGCCGATTTCGACAACAAGACCGGTGACACGGTGTTTGACGACACGCTGAAACAGGGACTTTCGGTGCAACTTGAGCAATCGCCTTTTTTCGACCTGGTTTCCGAACGCCGGGTGAACGAGACATTGAAGCTTATGGGTCGCTCCGCCGGGGACCGGTTGACGCCTGAGGTCGCACGCGAGGTTTGCCAGCGCACGGCCGGCAAGGTCATCCTGATCGGCTCCATTGCGGGACTGGGCAGCGAGTATGTGATTGGCCTCAAGGCAATGGACTGCAACTCCGGCGATGTGCTGGCGGAATCGCAGGAACAAGCCGCGGGAAAAGAAACCGTGCTCAAAGCCCTGGACGCCGCGACGGTCAGCTTGCGCGGCAAGCTGGGCGAATCACTCAGCTCGGTGCAGAAATACGCTACGCCAGTGGAGGCGGCCACCACGCCGTCGCTGGAGGCGCTGAAAGCCTATAGCCTGGGGCGGAAGGTGTTTTTTACCCAGGGGAGCACCCCCGCGCTGCCCTTCTTGAAACGCGCCGTGGAACTCGACCCGAATTTCGCCATGGCCTACCGATCCATTGCGGCCATGTACGACAACCTCAATGAACCGGAGCGGGCTGCCGAAAATGTCCGCAAGGCCTATGATCTGCGAGAGAACCTAAGCGAGCGGGAGCGATTTTACATAGAGGCAAACTACTACTGGACCGCGACGGGAGAGCTGGAGAAAGCAGTGCCTGCATACGAACTGTGGCGGCAGACTTACCCCAGGGACTATGCGCTTTACGTGCATCTGGCGGCAATTTATCTTAGTCTGGGAAACCTGGATAAGGCTGTGGAAAACGCCCGCGAGGCGCTGCGCCTCGAGCCAAACGCAGCGCTCAATTACAGCGCTCTCGGCGTCGACTTCATAGCGCTCAACCGTCTGGACGAAGCCGAGGCGGTGTTCCAGCAGGCGGAAAAGCGCAAGCTAGAAGGTGAATTCCTGCTGCTAGCCCGCTACCAGTTGGCTTTCCTCAAGGATGATACGGTGCAAATGGGGCGGTTGGCCTCAGCCGCCATGGGCAGGCCCGGCTTGGAAGATGTGCTACTGGCGTCGCAAGCGGACACGGAGACCTGGTACGGGCGGTTAAAGAACGCTCGCGAACTGACCCGAAGGGCGATGGATTCGGCCCGGCGCAATGACGCCAAAGAAACCGCAGCAGCCTATCAGGCAGCGGCAGCGCTGCGCGAAGTGGAAGCGGGCAATCCGGGGCGGGCTCGTGCCGAGGCCAGGGCGGCCTTGGATCTTGCACCGAACCGCGATGTGCGGGCAATGGCGGCGCTGGCTTTGGCCAGGGTGGGAGATACGGCCGCGGCCGAGAAGCTGGCAGCCGAACTTGAGAAGACCTTTCCTTTCGACACGCTGGTCCAAAGATATCGCCTGCCTACCATCCACGCGGCTATCGCACTGCAACGCCAGGACCCGAACCGTGCAGTCGAACTGCTCCAGACGACAAGCGCGATAGAGTTAGGGGATGCAGGTAATCTGCTCCCGGTCTATTTGCGGGGAGAGGCTTATCTCGGGCTGCACGACGGCAATGCTGCGGCGGCTGAATTTCAGAAGTTCATCGACCATCGCGGGCTGGTGGCGAATTTTCCCTGGGGCGCGCTGGCCCGCCTCGGCTTGGCCCGCGCCTACGCCATGCAAGGCGACACCGCAAAGGCCAAAGCCGCCTATCAGGATTTCCTCACCCTCTGGAAGGACGCCGATCCCGACATTCCCATCCTGAAAGAAGCCAAGGCGGAATACGCGAAGTTGCAATAGCTCGGTTGCTGTGAGCGAGGCCGCCGGCGTTGCATCCCGTTCTTGTAGCGCCTGCCGCTCGCCGGTTGTCACGCGACTGTTTTTACGGAGCGCTTGCAGGAACGGCGCGGAAGACGACCACTTGGTCTGATGTCCTCGTAACCGTTTGCGAATAGGTGGACCCAGTCGCCGTAAACTGCGTGGTGTAGGTCGCCATGCCCTTATTTGCATTGAAATTGGCGGTTGGAACCGCCAGCGCGGCGGCCGCGCCCGTGCCGGCAACGGTGCTGAAATCGTACTCGTAGAGGTTATAAGCGGTGCCCGTAGTCAACCCGCTTACCGTGGCCTGCAAGGTCAGGGGATACATCCAGTACTCGGGCGGAGTGTTTGTGCAACTCGTGCCCTTCAGGCTTGTCCCGATCATGCTGTTCTCGTATTGCCACCCGGCTACGGGGTCCATCGGATTGGCCACCGCATCGGTATAGGTCGCGCTGGGAATGCTGAGCTGAACCGGCAGCAGGAAGGGGCCGCCGGCCGAGTTATCGATGGCGCCCGAAACGGAAAACGCATAGTTGTGCCCGGTAATCGCGGTGGTGCCGTTGTAGCCATTTCCGCCCGCATAGGTATTGGTGGGATTCACCCCGGGAATGATGATCGAGTACCCCTGCGCGCCGGACGCGCTGGCCTTGCTTCGGGTCTTCGGCAGGGACCCGAAGGTGTACCCGTATACATAAGGAGTGCAGCCGGTGTCGTCGGAGCCCGCCCCGTAGGGAATGGCCGGATTGTCGTTGCTCAGCTTCGTGCCCACCAGGTCGTAAAGGCCGTGGTCATCAAGGTACAGGACATCATCGGCGTAGTACGTAGGGTCCGTGGGGGAGTGGTTGGTCCCGATCTTGATCACCGAAACCTCGTGATCGTATTGCGGATCGTTGCCGTACTTCCACAGGATCCCCACCGTGACCTGATGTCCGGCAATCACTTCATTCTTGACCCACGACATGTAGTCCTCGTAGCCACTCATGCCGGTATTGGCGCTCTTGAAGCCCGAAGTGTAGGGGTAGGTTTTGGCCGACAACTGGGAATTTGAGAGACAAAGGGCGGCATCGGCGTAGGTGTTCGGGCCGGTGACGCCGGTGCCCGGACTTTCGAGCAGCACTTGCGCGTTGTAATTGGGCACATTCTTGTAATCGGCGCACCAGCCATCCGGCCCCGATTGCGATAAGCCCGTGCCGCAGATCAGGCGCGCATTGAACTGCGACATCCACTGCCCGTGATTCAAGCCGGCCTGCATCATCGAAACTTCACCGCAATAGCCGTTGTTGTTCTCCCATTGGTAGAAAGGGACCACCGTTTGCGATGGATATATGTAGGAGGTCGTTGCCGGAACGGTGGTGCCATCCACCAGCTTCTGGTTGCAGTTGGCTTCGGCGGCTTCGCTGTGCCGCACGGCAATTGTCATGCTGACCAAAATGACAACGAGAATTAATAGTCTGTTGCACATCCGCATACTTCCTCCGCTATCTTGCTATTGCTGCTTTAGCTTGCTGAATTCCCTCAGTGTACACGTGGTCCCTTGGTTTTTGTAGCGCCGGCCCCTGGCCAGCCGTCGCGGGGGTGGCTTGCCCCCGCATTGGTTGGCCTCGGGAATCATCGGTGCCTGTGTGGGAGGCCAGGGCCGCACGGAGAATGCATGAGAAGATGGTGAAACCATGAAACTCATTGACCTGTCCCGGCCGCTGGAAAACACTGCACCCGCTGACCCGCCTGGCCTGGCGCCGCGGATCGAGTATTCCGATCACAGGCAGTCGCTGCCGGGAATGCTGGCGATGTTTCCCGGACTCGAAGCAAACCAGTTGCCTGGAGGCGAGGCGTGGGCCATTGAATTTGTCACCCTCAACACGCACAACGGCACCCATGTTGACGCGCCGTGGCACTACGCTTCCACCATGAACAAGGGCGAACGCGCCTGGACCATCGATGAGGTCCCGCTCGACTGGTTCTATCGTCCCGGGGTCAAGCTGGATTTCCGCGAATTTCCCGATGGACATGTCGTCACCGCGGCGGAACTTGCGGAACAGGTCAAGACGGCGGGACACGAGTTGCAACCGCTCGACATTGTGCTGACGAACACGCGCGCGGGAGCCATGTACGGCACGGCGGCTTACGTCGATTCCGGCTGCGGATTCGGTCGCGAGGCCACGCTGTGGCTGCTCGAGCGCGGCGTGCGGGTGGTGGGAACCGACGGGTGGAGCTGGGATGCTCCGTTTTCTTTCACTCGCCGCCGCTTTCTCGAGACGGGCGATCCGTCGATCATCTGGGAAGGCCACAAGGCGGGCCTCGACATCGGGTATTGCCAGATCGAAAAGTTGGCCAACCTGGACCAGTTGCCGGCGACCGGTTTCCTGGTGTCGTGTTTTCCGTTCAAGATCAAAAGCGCGTCGGCGGGCTGCACGCGCGCCGTGGCGATCCTCTGATTTTCGTCGGTGCCGGTTGCCGCGCTTCCTTATATACTACCGACACAACCGGCGGCCCAAGGAGATGCCCAACATGCACGCTTCGGATGGCAAGCACCAGCACCTGCACGCGCACCCGCACACCCACACGCGCCGTGACTTCTTCGGAACGCTGGCCAAGCTTACACTCGCCGGCGCCGGCCTGCTGGAACTGGCCCACCACCGTGCGGCCTGGTGCCGGGCCATGGCGGCAACCGCCGACCCGCAACTGTTCGACATCGAAAAGGTCGCGCCCGGCATTTTCTTCGCCCGCGCCCGCGCGCAGGCGCTAGTCAATGCCAACTCCGCCATCTTCGTCAACGCCGGTGACGTGCTGGTGGTGGATTCGCACTCCAAGCCTTCGGCAGCCGCCGCGCTGATTGCCCAAATCAAGAAGGAAGTAACTCCCCTTCCCGTCCGCTACGTCGTGAACTCCCATTTCCATTGGGACCACACGCAGGGCAACCAGGCTTACCGCGCCGCCGAGCCCAAAGTTGATTTCATCGCCAGTGAAACCACGAAACAGCTCATGTCCGATTTGGCGCTGAAGCGGATGCAGGAAACGCTCGACGATGTTCCCAAACAGCTCGATGAGTTGCGCGCCCGCGCCGCCAAATCCACTTCCGCGGAGGAGAGGGCTTTTTGCGCCGAGCAGGTCCGGCAACTGGAAGCCTACCGTCAGGAAATGAAAAACTACACGCTGGAGCTGCCCACCATTACCTTCGCCACCTCGCACGTAATTAAGGACAAGGCGCACGATCTGCACCTCGAGTTTCACGGCCACGCCCACACCGCCGGCGACGTGGTGGTGTACTGCCCGCAGCAGCGGGCGATCGCCACCGGGGACATGATTCAAGGCGTGCTGCCCACCATCGGCGATGGTTTCCCGAAGGCCTGGCCGAAGACGATCGACTCGGTCGGGGCGCTCGATTTCAATCGCGTGATGCCCGGGCACGGACCGCTGCAGCGCGACCGCCAGGCCATGGCCGGCCTGCGCAGCTACCTCGAGGAACTCACGGAGCGGGTGGAGCAGGGCAAGGCCGAAGGTAAAACGGTGGCTGATCTGCAGAAAACCGTCACCGCCGCTTCGCTGAAATCGCTGCAGTCCAACGGCTATGGCAAGTACGTGGCGGATAACGAGAACAAGTTCTTCCCCAACTTCGGCCCCTTCCCCGGCCTGCAGCCCGACATCAACGAAAACATCGCCGAGGTGTACGCGAACCTGGACCGGGTTTAGCCCGGCCTGCGCCATAGGCGCCATCCGAAAGACAAAACACTCCGGAGATTGACGCGGATTAGCGCAGACCTTCACAACCGGCAGTCGCCATTCCTGCATATGCTTCCTTGATTGTCTGTTCTTGATCCGCGTTCATCTGCGTCAATCTGCGGCGACCTAATTCGTGTTCGGTGGTTTCGCTTACTGGGCGCTTATCGTTGACCCGGTTGTAACCTATAAGTTACACTCTAGCCGATGCTCGATCTGCTGCGTTACGTGTCGCCCTCGGGGAAGGTTGTGATCGGCGAATGGCTGGCCCAACTTCGCGATAAGCAGGTGCGGGCGCGAATCGCCGCCCGTTTTCTGTGACTGGCAACCGGCAACTTCGGAGACTGCAGGCCGCTCAAGCACGGAGTTTGGGAAATGCGCATCGACTGGGGGCCGGGATATCGCGTCTACTATGCGATGGCAGGCAAGGCTTGCGTCCTGCTTTTATGCGGGGGCGACAAACGCAGGCAGAGCGAAGACATTGGGCGGGCGATTGACTATTGGAAGGACTATCAGGAAAGGAACCGCAAATCATGAAGCGCAAAACCAGCATTTCCAATGACGAAGCCATCGTCAAAGAACTACGCGATGATCCTGACTTTGCCGCCGAGTATCTTAAGGCGGCAATCGAGGACAGTGATGAGCCCACGGTGTTGCTGATGGCACTGCGTCACGTCGCGGAGGCGCAGGGAGGCCTTGCCAAAATTGCCCGGCGGGCTGGAATCGAACGGGAAAGCCTCTATCGTGCCCTTTCGGCGCGTGGCAATCCTCGCCTTACAACGCTGTTTGCTGTGACCAAGGCAATGGGCCTGGCTCTGACCGTGGAACCATTGCATCCGTAGCCAGCCGCTGCTTCTTTACATAGCGATTAGGGCGGCATAGTGTAAACTGCGCGCAGGGACAGAAAAGAGCCTATGCCAAATTCCAATCCCGATCCCAACTGGCGCGAAAGAATCATCGTAGATCCGTCGATTCATCATGGCGAACCGTGCATCCGCGACACCCGGGTGCCCGTCAGTGTCGTCGCCGGCAGTATTGCTGATGGCGATTCGGTCGACCAGATCATTGATGCCTATCCGCAACTGACCGCCGGGGACGTAAGGGCCGCCCTCAAGTTTGCGGCTGAGGCCGTGAATAACGCAGATTTTATTCCCCTCCATACCGAGAGCAGGGTGTGAGCGTGCGCTTTAAGGTGGATGAAGATCCTGCCTCGACAGGTGGCTGAGTTGCTGATTGGGTTCGGTCACGAGGCGGTGACGGTCGTTGAGCAGGGTTGGCAGGGCGCCTCCGATGAAACTCTTTGGCCGCGCATTCAGGATGAACAGCGCTGGCTGATTACAGCCGACAAGGGATTCGCAGACCTGCGACAACATCCCCCCGGGAGCCATGCTGGCGTAATTCTTCTCCGGCCACAAGAAGAAAGCCGGCGGGCGTACCTGGAACTTGCTGCGGTCGCGCTTGAGCGGCTGAACTTCGATC
Organism: Terriglobales bacterium; assembly: GCA_049521535.1. Classification (GTDB taxonomy): domain Bacteria; phylum Acidobacteriota; class Terriglobia; order Terriglobales; family Acidobacteriaceae; genus CAZUCM01. The sequence continues at coordinate 7,501 of JBEKOS010000090.1, forward strand.
AGCTTGCTCGAGCAGTGGTTGTCGTCAACCATCAAGCCATCCGCATTCGAACTGTACGAGGCCATTAGCAAAATCAGCCCGGTGTGCTGTTAGGATCGGCGCGGATTCGCGCAGATGTTCACAACCGGCAGTCGCCAGCGTGCTTACCCTGTGCGCATTCCCCATCCCCAAGTCCTGTTCTCCCTTTGCGCCCTCCGCGCCCTCGGCGGTAAAAAGGGCTCCTCCGCTGATCGCTGAAGGCTGAATGCTGACGGCTCCTTCGATCCGTGTAAATCCGTGGCGAAACCTTTCCTATCCGTACAGCTCCGTCAGCAGTTCATACGCCCGGCGCAGGTGCGGGATCACGATGCTGCCGCCAATCACCAGTGCCACGTTAAGCGCCTCTTCCTGCTCGGCGCGGCTGACGCCCAGGCGGTAGGACTGGATGATGTGGTACTTGATGCAGTCGTCGCAGCGCAGGCCGGCCGAAACCGCCAGTCCCATCAACTCCTTGTAGCGGGCCGGGACGGCGCCTTCGAGATAGGTGTTGTGATCGAGATTGTAGAAGCGCTTGACCAGGAAGTTGTCGGCCGCGTCGACGTTTACGTTCAATCGCGTGCGCTCCTCGAGAAAATGGAGGGCGATCCCGCTCTTTTCGGCAACCTGCTTCTCGGAGAAAACGTACACTGGCTCTTTGCGTTCCGGATTCATGGCCAAAGGGTAACAGAAGCTGGAGGGGCGCATTTTCGACGACACTTTCCAGTGTCGTCAGCCCCAGTGCGGAGAAGCTTTTCGTGGGCCCAAAGAAACTGGCGTTGCCGCCCACGGCATGGTAAATGTAGAACATGAAGACGATCCACGCAGTCTATGAAAGCGGCGTGTTCCGCCCCTTGGAAACGGTGGAACTACCAGAGCGTACGGAGGTGGAGTTTGAGCCACGCCCGGTTGCGCAACAAGAGGATGATGGCGGCCATCTCGATGGCGTGTACGCGATATTGAGCGAACGTTACCACTCAGGTGAACCCGATGTGGCTGCCCGCCACAATGAGCACCAGCCATGACCGTTTTTTTGGACACGGTTGGTCTATTGGCCGTCTGGGATGAAAGCGACCAATGGCATCGGGGGGCGCAGGCGTGTTTTTCAGAGCTATTGGGTTGTCGGGCGGATTTGGTTACCAGCAGTTTCGTCCTTCTCGAATGCGGCAACGCTGCCGCTCGCAGGCCATATCGCTCCGCCGTCAGCCGATTGCGCAACGAGATGGAGCTGGGACAGCGCCTGATCGTGCCGACCGTTGAGGATTGGCAGGACGCGTGGGCGGCCTACGAGCGTGGCGCGACTGATCGCGCCGGCGTAGTGGACCAGGTTTCGTTCACGATCATGCGGCGTTTGGGAATATCCAAAGCCTTTACCAATGATGGCCACTTCCGGGCGGCTGGATTCCAGACGCTGTTTTGAGGCTCTTCCAGGCGCTTCGGGATACGGCGAAGCTATGATTTGACCCCGGTTATCGACCCCGATTATTAGTCTTTATGCCCTTTTCGTTGGTTGTCTTTTTCTCTCTATTCTGATCCGCGCTTATCAGCGTAAATCCCCACGGCACGCCGGGGCGGGCGCGGCGTGAGTTTTATCCGGATGAATGGCCAAAGGGTAACAGAATCGCCCGCAGCGAACGTGCCGGGCCGGTGTCCGGATTTCGGGAGGGAAATCATGCGATTCCGTGCGGTGGTGGTTTCACTGTCTTTGCTCTCGGTCGCGTTATCGGCGGGCGAAGCACAAGCGCCGGCACGGCCGCCGGTCACCATGCAGGGCGTGCTGCTGGGCACGGGATTTCCGGCGCCGGACCCCGACCGGGCCGGACCCGCGAATGCCGTGCTGGTGGGCGAGAAGGTCTTCATTGTGGACACCGGACGCGGGGTGACCATGCGCCTGGCGGCGCTGCAGCGGCGCCCTTCGCGGCTGGACGCGGTGTTCCTTACCCACCTGCATTCGGACCACACCGCCGATCTGCCCGACCTCTTCTCGACCACCTGGATCATGGGCCGCAGCCGGGCGCTCGAGCTCTACGGCCCCGGGGGAATCGATGGATTGGCGGCCGGGGTCAGGCAGTTTCTGGCCGAGGACATCCACATCCGGCGCGATTTGACCGAGATGCTCCCGGCGGCGGGCGCGGAGATCAAGCCGCACGTCGTTGAGCCCGGAGTTGTGTACGACGATGGCGAGGTGAAGGTGATCGCCTTCACTGTGGATCATGCGCCGGTAAATCCTGCCTTCGGCTACCGCTTCGAGTCGCATGGGCACGTGATCGTCTTCAGCGGCGATTACCATCCCCACGCGGACACCGTGCGCGCGGTGAAGGGCGCGGAGGTGCTGGTGAGTGAAGCCTATCTTCCGGAATACTTTGACCGCATGCAAACGCCTGCGGTCGCGGCGCGGCTGAAACGCTATCACTGCACGCCGGAACAGGCGGCGGAACTGGCCACCGCAGCCGGCGTTAAGAAACTGATATTCACGCACATGATTCCCGCCGACGGCGCGGAAGAGATTGTCCGGCGCGCCAGGAAATTGTTCGCCGGAGAGGTGGTCGCGGGCGAAGACCTGATGAGCTTCTGATGGCCGGCGCACCGACATCCGGCGAGGTGGCAGACAGAATCACGCGCTGATCCGCGCGGATTTACGCAGATGTTCACTACCAGCGATTGCCAGCGATGCTTTCCCCATGCGCATTTACCATCCCAAAATCCTGTTCTCACTTTGCGCCCTCCGCGCCCTCGGCGGTGAAAAGGGTTCTTATGCTGATCGCTGAGGGCTGAATGCTGACAGCCCCTTCGACACGCGCTTGTCCGCATTGGTTCGCGGCCAACCCCTCCGCAGGTTTTCCCGCAACCGGGCTGTCCACGCGTTCTCATGATGCTGGTATCGCGTATGGTATATTGCCTCTATGGAAACTGCCCGCAAAGTTACCGTGCAACTGCCGGCGGGCCTACTGGAAAGGGCGCAACGTGCCAGTGGAACCGGAGTAACTCAAACCATCCGTGCTGGTCTGCAGCTGGTTGCTACTTCGCCCACGTATGCAAAATTGCGCAAGCTTCGGGGAAAAGTTCGATTGACGCTCAGCCTGGAGGAACTTAAGGCCGACCGATGATCGCCGCTGACACCAGTACCTGGAGCGCATTCCTGCAAGGGGAGCCTGGTCACGATACCGAACTTCTCGACGATGGTCTGAAGGATCAGCAGCTCGTAATGGTTCCTGTGGTGCTCACCGAGGTCTTGAGCGATCCGGGACTGCCTCCTCAGGTTGCAGAGATGCTCGCAGAACTGCCCCTGCTCGATATTGACTCCGGATTTTGGCGCCGTGCTGCCCGCTTGCGCGCGGCGGTATTGAAAATGGGTCGAAAAGCGAGACTTGGCGATGCCCTGATTGCGCAGTGCTGCATCGATCATGGAATCCCGCTGATCACCCGGGACCGGGACTTCAGGATCTTTGCTGAGAGCGCTGGTCTCAAATTGCCCGCATGACATCAACCTTCAGAGAAAAGTTCGCCGCAGATTGACGCGGGGTCGAGCAGACCCTCACAACCGGCCTTTGTCTTTCTCGTCTGTCTTCTTTCGTTCTCTGTTTTTGATCGGCGACCGGCGTTAATGTTGGTTCTGCGCAGACCAGACTGTCGCCTTATCCCGTATCCACCGTCGAATCTCTGCATTTGCGACAAAATAAATCGCGTAGGTCAGGAGCCTGTCGGAGATAGAATGACACTTTGTGTCACTCCCGAGTCGGGCTGCTACCGTCGTTAAGCCCGCCAGCCCACGCCGGAAAGATATCCGAAGAATAAACCGTGAATCGTTGCAT
>JBEKOS010000091.1:0-17058 GCA_049521535.1 Terriglobales bacterium
ATTACCGTGAAGCCGTCGTCAGGGTTCGGCATATGCAGGTCGGTGATGAGCACGTCGAAGCTCCTGCTGGCGATATGTCTCAGCGCTTCGGTTACGCTTCCCGCAACAGTTACCTCGAATCCCCTGGACTCGAGCATTGCACTCGTCATCGCAAGAACAGCATCATCGTCGTCTACGAGAAGGATCTTATGTACAGTGGATCGTTCGTTTACAGCCATACAACACCCCTGGCACCATCATGCGTAGTGTGACTCAAGTATATTCCCAAAGCAGCATTAATCAGATGGTAATCAGCACCAAAGTACTGGAGAGCAGAGGCGATCTGCGCGAACCGGCGTGCGAGAACGGCTCTTTAAACCGGCGCGACGTAACGTGCGGTATTATCATCCCTGCCGAGGAAGCGTTTGAAGCTTGAAATCGATAATCTCGGGAAAACCTATCGCGGCGGAGTCGTCGCGCTGCAGGATTTCAGCCTCGAATTGGAGCCCGGTGTGCTTGGACTGCTGGGACAAACGCACTGCGTGCGGTGCTAGGATATCTGCCACAGGATCTTGGAGTATATCCCAACCTCACCGCAGTTGAGTTTCTGGAATATCTTGCGGCCGTAAAAGGAATCGACGGTGTGGTTGCACGCCGGCGCATCAATGAACTATTGAACATAGTTAACCTGGCCGAGGCGAGTAAGCGTCCACTGGGCGGCTTTTCCGGCGGCATGCGCCAGCGAGTGGGCATTGCTCAGGCACTTCTGAATGACCCGCAACTGCTGATCGTGGACGAGCCCACCGCCGGACTCGACCCGGAGGAGCGGGTGCGCTTCCGTAACCTGCTTTCCGAGCTTTCCGGAGAACGGATCGTGATTCTGTCCACGCATATCGTGTCGGATGTGGAGGCCGCCGCGACGGATATCGCGCTAATTGCCCGCGGCGCGCTTGTGGTTCATGGGACACCCGAGGAGCTGTTGAGCCGGGTGGAAGGAAAAGTTTGGGAGTGGGTGATGCCCAGCGCCGAACTGCCTGCGGCGCGCGAACACTACCTTATCAGCAGCACGCTGCACCGCGCGAATGGGGTGCACGCGCGCATAGTCTCACCCGTGGCGCCGCCAGGAAATGCGGAGCCGCTGGCGCCCAACCTAGAAGACGCCTACCTGTACTGCCTGGCGTCGCAACACAATCCTAGTGGGCAAAAGAGGGTCGTAGTATGAAGCTGGCTCATGTGCTTTACCACATCGCCCGTGCGGATTTCCTGGAACGTGTCCGCCGTTACAGCTTCCTGCTCACGCTGGGCTTTGCCGGCCTGCTTGCGTCTGCCGTCTATCGCGGCGAACTTGTCCTCACGCTGGGCAATTACTATGGAGCTCCGAGTTCCGCCTGGTTCGGAGCATTTCTGGCGGTGGTTGCGACCACATTTCTTTCGATGGTCGGCTTCTATGTTGTCAAGAATGCGATTCAGCGCGATGAACAGACGCGGGTAGGCCGCATCCTGGCTGCTTCACCTCTCAGTAAGTTCGCGTATTGCACCGGCAAAGTACTCAGCAATTTCGCAGTGCTTGGCGCAATGGTCGTTGTGCTGGCCGTGGGCGCAACTTCATTGCAGTTGATTCGGGGACAAGGGGGAATTCATTGGTGGCAATTGCTCTCGCCGTTTGTGCTGATTGCCCTCCCTGCCATGGCCACGCTGGCCGCCATCGCGCTCTTGTTTGAGACCATTCCCGGCCTTCGAGGTGGCATGGGGAATGCCCTTTATATTTTCTTCTTCATGGGATTGCTGGCAACTTCATTCCAGATGAAACAAACCGACTTCACTGGAATCAGGCTGTGCATGCAGAGCATGGGAGACGCGGTGCGGCAACTTGATCCCGGGTATCACGAATCGTTTTCGCTGCAGATCGGTCCGGACAGACAAGCTACCGAACAATTTGCGTGGAATGGCCTGCACTGGACGGCGGCCATGGTGGGGCAGCGGCTGCTTTGGGTAGGTGTTGCCATCATCATCGCCTTCGTGGCTTCACTGCTGTTTCACCGCTTCGATCCCGCAAAGGAACCAATATGGCCCAGGCGCAAGCAGAAGTCCCGTGCAACTACGACTCTTGAGCCGGCACAACAGCTTGCGTCCAGGGAGCCCTCAATCCAGTCGTTGTACGGGGCGTTCTCCAGGCCGGATATGATGGCGGCGTCCACGCCGCCATCTACTCTTGTCTCCTACATGGCTCTGATCCAGGCAGAATTACGACTGATGCTAAAAGGCATCTCGCGCTGGTGGTACCTGGTGGCGCTAGGGCTCTGGATTGGCAGCCTGCTTGTGCCCCTGGACATCTCGCGGGGGATTCTGATCGCCATCTGGATCTGGCCACTGCTGCTTTGGTCGAAGATGGGCGCCCGTGAGAGTACTCAGCAAACGTCCGCTCTGGTATTTTCCTGCGCCTATCCTTTGCAGCGGCAGTTTCCGGCAACCTGGACTGCCGGCGTGGTGGTTGCCGTCGCCACTGGTAGCGGCGTGGCCGTTCGGATGCTGCTTGCGGGCGATTTGCACGGCTTAGCCGCCTGGTTGAGCGGCGCTCTCTTTATTCCTTCTCTGGCGCTTGCCTTGGGTGTATGGAGCGGAACCAGCAAGACCTTCGAAGCGATTTACACCATGTGGTGGTACATTGGGCCATGCCATCAGATGCCATATTTCGATTTCATGGGAACCACGGTGTCTGCCGGGCGTCCAGCCTTCTATTGCGCGGTGGCGGCGTTGTTCCTGCTCCTCGCATTTGCCGGGCGCCGTGCCCAGCTTGCCTATGCATAGCTATGTCAAGATCCTTCCACTAAGATCGCCGCGAGGGAATCCTTTCTGTTCTTCTTTACCGAATACATCAAGCCGTCAGCGACTTTGATCATCTCGTCGACAGATTGCTTGGGTGCGGCAAACGTCGCGAGCCCGATGCTGAAGGTCACCGGGCACGGGCATGCCTGCATTTCCTTACGCAAGGCGGCGCGCAGCTTGGCTATCACAATGCCTGCCTGTTCCTGATTCGTCTCCGGCAGAAGCAATGCAAACTCATCACCGCCAAGGCGGGAAACCGAATCCGTGTCGCGGAGATTGCCTCGCAAAGTCTGCGCGACGCTGCGCAGTACTTCGTCTCCCGCCTCGTGGCCAAGTTGATCATTTACCTGCTTGAAATTGTCCAAATCGAGGTAGGCGAGCGTCAAAAATCGCTTGTACCTGCGGCTGCGCATGGCTTCTAGGCGTACGACCTCATAGAACGCGCGGCGGTTGGGCACCTGCGTCAGGAAGTCCACACGCGACAGGCTCTTCTCGTGATCCAGCGCCAGCCTGAGTTGTTCCTCGCTCGCCCTTAGCGCCTTCTCGGCCTTGATTTGAGCCGTCACATCGTGGGCATGTCCGACCACGTAGGCGGATCCGCTCGCATCGACGACGCGCCGGTTATTGTAGGCCCAAAACCGGACCCGCCCGGCTCGGTCCAGGACGCGCATGGTGCCGGCGTGTTGTCCGTGTCGCTCGATCTCCCGGAGATATGCGTCGAATTTTGCGCGGTCCTGGATGGGCAGAAGGTCACGTAAATCGCCCCGAGGGCCGCCCTGCGATCCGTATCCGAGAGCCTCGGCCGCGGCCCGATTGACGGATAGCAGCTTGCCCTGCATGTCGTGCATGCAAATGAGGCCTTCGCTTTCTTCCACCAGACGGCGATAGGCCTCCCTGGTTTCGCGCATCTCCTGCTCCGCCTGCCTGCGTTCGGTGATGTCACGAATAGCGCTGGAGATTAGCATGCCTTCCTCCGTCTCCAGCGGGCTAAGGCTGATTTCGACCGGGAATTCGGTTCCGTCTTTCCGCAGACCGCACAGATCCAGTCCTGTTCCCATCTCGCGCACCCGCGGCCTGATGGCGAAACCGGCGCGGTGGGCGGGGTGCTTGTTGCGGAAACGGTCAGGAACCAACAGTTCGATCTCGCGCCCTAGTAATTCCTCGCGCTGATAGCCGAAAAGTGTCTCCGCCTGAGAGTTGATCAGGACGATTCTGCCTTCGCGATTCACCACGACCATGGCGTCCGGGGCGGATTCCAGCAGCATCCGCGCCTGCAATTCCGCCTGGCGGCGCATCGCAAGCTCATCCTGGAGCCGCTGGATGGTCTCTTCAAGTTCCGCGGTGCGCCTAAGTTCCTCGGTGTGCCCAGTGGCCATATCTCTCCGGCGTCAGAGGACAAGATAGCCCCTTGACACAGCAACGCAGATACTCATTTTACGCGTACCCAACACCGGTGATGGAAATCACTTGACAGGCCGCCCGCTTTTGATAATGTGGTAGGTCCCTGATATTAGGAGGTTTTATGCTTCAACTCGATACCGGCAACACTGGTTTCATGATCTTATGCAGCAGTCTGGTCATGCTAATGACACCCGGCCTGGCGTTCTTCTACGGCGGACTAGTGGGCCGCAAGAATGTTTTGGCCATCATGATGCAGAGCTTCGTGTCCATGGGATGGACTACGGTGATTTGGTACGTTTATGGCTATTCTTTGTGTTTCAGCGGCGACTGGCACGGCATTATCGGCAATCTTCATAATTTCTGTCTGCGCGGTGTCACCCTGGACACACCTTCTCCGAATCCGACGATCCCGCTGATCGTCTTCATCGCGTACCAGATGATGTTCGCGATCATTACGCCGGCGCTAATCAGTGGCGCCTTTACCAACCGGGTGACCTTCAAGGCGTATTTCTGGTTCCTGACGGCGTGGCTCACGTTTGTATACTTCCCCTTTGTGCACATGGTTTGGAGTCCCAGCGGCATCCTGAACCAGTGGGGAGTGAAGGATTTCGCCGGCGCCGGGCTCCTGTGGTTTGGATGGTACGGCTTTAACGCCGGCAGCGAATTTGCTGTCGATAAGGTCACGGCCAGCGCCTTCTTGAACACCGATATCGCGGCCTCATTTGCTGCTATTGCGTGGTTGTTAGTGGCCTGGTCACGCGAGGACAAGCCGAAGTTCCTGGGCTTGCTGACCGGAGCGGTGGCGGGATTGGCGACGATCACCCCGGCGGCGGGATATGTCTCCCCGACCACGGCGGTCATCATTGGCTTGGTCGCCGGAATCGTATGCTACTTTGCAGTCGAATTGAAGAACAAGCTCCAGTGGGATGACGCGCTGGATGTATGGGGTGTTCACGGCATTGGCGGACTTATCGGAATTCTCATGTTGGGACTCTTCGCCGACAAGGCGTTTAATCCCGCTGCCGGTGAAAACGGGCTCTTCTACGGCAATCCGGCGTTCTTCGGAAAACAAGCGGTCGCCGTGCTGTTTTCGTCAGTATGGGCGTTCGTCTTCACCTTTGCAATGCTAAAGATTATCAATATCTTTACGCCGGTTAAGGTGGAAGGGCCTGCGCAGGAAATTGGGCTGGACGAAGTTTTGCATGGCGAACAGGCCTACGAAGTCGAACTGTTGATCGAAAGCGCCAGAGCAGCCGTTGCTGGGCGCAAGTAAGCAGCGAGTTAGGTGGAAATGGGGACATCCGGAACCCGATCGGGATGTCCCTAATTCCCGCTGGCCGCTCGTGGCACCGCCAAACCCGTGGCTAGCAGCCTGAGGCGTACGATCGCACTGGCCGAAGAAAAATCAGCGGCCCAAGATTACGATCTGCGCCCAGTTTGCGCAAGCCCGTAGCCGCACGTTCCGGATTCTGACTGGTTCTGCGTCGCTGCACCAACAATGGCAATTCCAAAGCTCTGATTGGTTATCCTCCGCTGCCGTTCCGTGACAAAATGAGAGTGCGATGTTTCCCCTTGATCTCAAAGGTAAGCGGGTTCTGGTAGTCGGGCTGGGGAAGTCCGGTGTGGCCTCAGCGGTGTTTCTGACCGGCTTGGGCGCTCGCGTTACCGTTTCCGACACCAAGAGCGAGGAAGAACTTGCGTCTGAGATCCCCAATCTGCTGGACCGGGGCATCCTGTCATTGGCGAGATCGAACTCGCAGCGCGCTTTTTAAAGGGCAGGATTATTGCCATCACAGGCTCCAACGGAAAGACCACTACAACCGCTCTGGTAGGACAGATCCTTGCATCTGCTGAAAGAGTAGTGCAGGTTGGGGGCAATATCGGCACCCCCGCAATCTCTCTGGTGACGGCCTCGACTGAAGCAACCTGCAACGTCCTTGAAGTGTCCAGTTTTCAACTGGAGACCATCGAGTCCTTTCGACCCTGCATTGCCATCGTGCTGAATGTGACGCCAGACCATCTCGACCGCCATCGCAGCTTTGAGGCTTATGTTGCCGCCAAGGCGCGAATCTTTGCCAACCAGACTGCAGATGACCATGCGGTCCTCAACCAGGAAGATGAGACCTGCATCCGCATGGCGAAGATGACCGCTGCGCGCGTGCGCTGGTTCAGTCGCTTGCACGTGCCGGAATCGGGTGCTTTTGTGCGCGACGAATGCATCTTTTGGCGCGATGAAAACGGCGAGCGCGAAGTGATGCCGGTTAGCGCCATCTCGCTGAAGGGCGCTCATAATGTCGAGAATGTGCTCGCCGCGGTTTGCGCTGGCATGATCGCCGGTTGCGAGCCGGCGCAAATCCGAAGTGCCGTCCGGAAGTTTACGGCGGTTGAGCATCGGCTGGAATATGTGGCGACCGTGGGCGGTGTGGAATACTACAACGATTCCAAGGCCACCAACGTTGACGCCACGATCAAGGCGCTGGAGTCGTTTTCCGGCAACATCCATATTATTCTTGGAGGCAAGCACAAAGGCAGCCCATATACGGTCTTGAACGAGTTGCTTCGACATAGGGCCAAGTGCGTCTACACTATTGGCGCCTCCGCAGAAATCATCGAGAACGATATTGGGGACGCAGTGGCAGTTGTCCGCGCAGTCACCCTGGAGAACGCCGTGCGCCGGGCGGCGGAGAGTGCGCAGCCGGGCGACGTGGTTCTACTGGCCCCGGCCTGCGCCAGCTTCGACCAGTTCCAGAGCTACGAGCACCGGGGCCGCGTTTTCAAGAATGCTGTGAATGCAATAGCGAAGACGGGTGCGACCAGGAACAAATAATTTTCAACTGTACTATGGCTAAACGCGTCAGTGCCGACAAATGGTTGTTTACGGTTACGCTGCTGCTGGTGGTTGTCGGCTTGGTGATGGTGTTCAGCGCCTCTGCTGTGATGGCGAAGGAGAATCCACACTATCATTCTCCTTATTACTTCCTGATGAGGCAATTCTTCTGGGCGTGCGCGGGAGTCGGGGTCATGCTGGCTCTGATGAATGTTAACTACCGCCGCTACCGGGCGCCCGTGGTGGTGTTCCCGCTGCTCAGCGTTACCGTATTGCTGTTGCTGTCGGTGTTTTTTCTCGACCGATCGCATAATACGCACCGCTGGTTTCGGCTGGGCAGCGTACTGTCCTTCCAGCCCTCGGAATTGGCCAAACTGGCGCTCATCCTTTTTCTCGCGTGGTACCTGGAGCAAAACAACAAACAAATCCAGGATTGGCGCACATTGATTGCGCCGGTCTCCGTAACGCTGGTCTTGTCGGGCTTGATTGCCGCCCAGCCCGACCTGGGAACTGCCATCGCAGTGTTTGCGATTGCCTGCACGCTGCTGTTTGTAGCGGGAGTGCAACTGAAATTTTACCTTTGGCCGGTTGCCGTCTCGCCGCTGGTGTTTTATTTTCTGGTGTGGCGTGTTCCCTGGCGCAAGGAACGAATTCTGGCTTTTTTGCATCCGTTCGATGCTCCCCAGGGCCGCGGATTTCACATAATCCAGTCGTTGATTGCCGTGGGAGCGGGCGGCCTTGCCGGTGCGGGATTGATGGAAGGGAAGCAGAAGCTGTTTTTCCTGCCAGAGCCGCACACCGATTTCATTTTTGCCGTGACTGCTGAGGAATTCGGGCTCGTGGGCTCCCTGGTGGTTGTCGCGCTGTTTGGCGTGTTCTGCTGGCGCGGCATCCGGGCCGCCATCCTAAGCCGCGACGGCTTTGCCCGGTACCTGGCGACCGGAATCACCGCCATGGTAGTGATTCAGGCGCTGTTCAATATCAGCGTGGTGATCGCGATGCTGCCCACGAAAGGGATTCCACTGCCGTTCATTTCCTACGGCGGTTCCTCACTGCTGGTGACCTTGGCCGCAGTTGGCGTGCTGCTCAATATCACTCAGCAGACAGATTAGGGAAATATAAGAGTTCAGATTTAAGATCTCAGATTGCAGAGGGCTCCAATCTCCAGCCGCCTTGAAGTCTGAATTCTGTGGTCTTAAATCTTCAATCTGAGCATGATGCGAGTCATACTGGCGGGTGGGGGCACCGGCGGGCACGTAATACCCGCCTTGGCGATCGCGCAGGAGCTACGGGACAACCATCGTGCCGAGGTGATTTTTGTCGGCACCTCCCGTGGAATTGAAACCCGGCTGGTTCCCGCAGCGGGATTTGCGCTAAAGCTGATTGACATCGGAGCCTTGAAGCGAGTGTCCTTGTTGCAGCGCCTGCGAACTTTGAGCGCCTTACCGCAGGCGATTTTCTCCGCGCAGCGCCTGATGCGGAAATTTCGACCCGATGTGGTGATTGGGGTGGGCGGATATGCCTCTGGCCCGGCGATGCTGGCGGCCACGATGGCTGGCGTTCCAACGCTTGCCTTCGAGCCGAATCGCGTTCCCGGCCTGGCAAACCGCTTGGTCGGCATGACGGTTTCCGCCGCCGCGGTGCAGTTCAAGCAGACCTGCCAATATTTCCGGCATTGCCGCGTTACTGGTGTGCCCGTGCGGCGGGCATTCTTTGAGGTGCGCCCGCAGGCGCGGAGTCGAGCGTCCGAGTTGCTGGTGTTCGGCGGCAGTCAGGGCGCTCATGCAATAAATCAGGCGGTTGTCGGCGCGTTGGCGCTGCTTGCCGCGGAAGTTCCCGGCCTGCAGCTTGTCCATCAAACCGGAGAGCACGATTATGCTGAAGTGCAATCGGCATACTCAAAGGCGGGAATTCCAGGAACGGTCTCTCGATTCATTGAGAACATGCCGGAGGCGTTTGCGCACGCGGATCTTTTGCTCTGTCGTGCGGGTGCCAGCACGGTGGCGGAGATTACCGCGGCGGGCAAAGCGGCGATTCTTGTGCCTTTTCCCCGGGCCGCAGATGATCACCAGCTTCGCAATGCTGAAACCCTGGCAGAAGCCGATGCGGGAGTGTTGTTGCCGGAGAGTGAATTAACGCCCGAGAAACTGGCGGCAACGGTGAGCTCGCTGATGAATGACTCGGCACGTTTGGAAAAAATGGCCGCAAATGCCTACGCCATGGCCCACCAGAATTCTGCGGCTGAGATTGCTGCGATGGCCCTGAGAATTTGTAATTTGTAAATGGTAATTGGTAATTTTTGGAGGTCGGCAGAATGCCGTTGTTTTTCAATTACCAATTACAATTTGCAAATTACAAATGTTCGCCAAAATTCAACGCATTCACTTCGTAGGCATCGGCGGGATCGGCATGAGCGGAATTGCCGAAGTCCTGTTGACACTCGGGTATGAGGTGTCCGGTTCCGACTTGCGCGGTTCAGCGGTTACGCATCGCCTGGCTGCTTTGGGGGCCCTGGTTTTCGAGGGCCACGCGGCTGAAAACATAGCCGGCGCCGGCGTGGTGGTCACCAGCAGCGCCATCCAGCGGGGGAATCCCGAAGTTGCCGAAGCGCGCCGCCGACACATTCCGGTGATTCAGCGCGCCGAAATGCTGGCGGAGCTTATGCGGCTCAAATTCGGTATCGCCGTCGCCGGCATGCACGGGAAAACCACAACCACGTCCATGATCGGTGCGGTATTGCACGCCGGCGGTCTGGACCCGACCATCATTGTCGGGGGACGGGTGGATGCACTCGGCTCGAACGCGCGCCATGGCAAATCGCAGTATCTGGTGGCCGAAGCGGATGAAAGCGACCGTTCCTTTCTTAAGCTATCGCCCATCATCGCCGTGGTCACAAACATTGATCGCGAGCATCTGGATACGTATCGCGACCTCGATGACATCGAACAGACCTTTCTCGATTTCATGGATCGCGTGCCCTTTTACGGAACCGTGGTGGTCTGCAACGACGATGAGCGCTTGCGCGATCTGCTTCCCAACGTCCAGCGTCGCGTGCTCACCTATGGACGGCGCGCCGGTTCCGATTTCCAGATCACCAACCTGGAAACCTCCGTTCCCAATGGCGGTCCCGCCTCAAGTTTTCGCGTCGAGTTTCTCGGCCAGACCCTGGGAGAGTTCCGGCTGCATGTCCCGGGCGCGCACAATGTGCTGAATGCGACCGCGGCCATTGCCGTAGGCGTCGGTTTGGAAATTGCGCCGGAAACGATTGCGCAGGCGCTGCAAGGTTTCCGGGGCGTGGACCGGCGCTTCCAACTGCGTGGCCGGATTGCGGAAATCACGGTAATTGATGACTACGGCCATCATCCCACGGAAATCAAGGCCACTCTGGCGGCCGCGCGACAATGCGGATTTGGCCGTGTGCACGTCATTTTCCAACCGCATCGCTATTCCCGAACGGAAGCGCTGCAGGAGGAACTGGGCGCCGCTTTCGATGATGCCGATTCAGTGTTGGTGCTCGACATTTATGCGGCGAGCGAAGCGCCGATCTCCGGCATTGATGCAAAATTGGTCGTACGGAAGATAGCGGCGCGCGGGCGGGCGTCGGTGCGCTATGCGGGTAGTTTTGCCGACGCCGCTACTGAAGTCACTGCGCTGGCGAGGCTAGGCGACCTGGTTTTGACTCTCGGGGCAGGCAACATCTCGCAGCTAGTTCCTGAGGTGCTGAAGAAACTGGAAGCGGCAAACGCGACCCAGGAGACAGCCAGGATTCAGTAGGCCAAAGAGCACTGGGCGCTGTTTTTTTGGGCAAATTTTCCCCGAAAAACAAAGCTTTTCGCACAGGGAGGTGTGCAAAACTTCAACATCCCCCTGAAAAGGCCCGCAAATGCCTGAAGAATAGAGTACTCATCTCTTATTGATTAGAAAGGCAATGGTATCAGCGATTTACATGTGCAACAATTTTGCAACAATTCGAGCGCAAGTGGCTGAGTTGCAGTAGTTTGGCGTTTAAACCAGAGCCTCCACAGGATTTCCACAGGGTTCCGAAGGTTCTCAAGCCAGTCCGTTGCCCAAGGGGCCGCTGTGACCGTTGATGAGCGCACCTGATCATAGTTTCCGCAGGGATTGTGGGAGAGAAAAACAGCCGGGATACCACCTCTTCCCTAAGTGATTACAATTGGGATTCGCGCATGGCCACGCCCTCCTACAGTATCGTGATCCCAGCATTCAATGAAAGCCGGCGCATTGGTGCGTCGCTTGATCGCATTCGCCGCTTTCTTGAAGAGTCGGGCTGGGATGCCGAGGTGATCGTAGTCAACGACGGTTCGACCGACGATACGGCCGCCTTGGTCCGGAGTTTCGCCGGGCACGATACACGTGTGCACCTGCTGGAAAACCCCTGCAATTCCGGCAAGGGTTACAGTGTTCGCCACGGCATGCTGCAGGCGCGCGGTGAATGGCTGGTGTTCAGCGATGCAGACTTGTCGGCGCCCATCAGCGAAGCCGTCAAATTGGTTGCGGCCCTGCGCGACGGAGCGGACGTCGCCATCGGATCCCGTTGGGTGCGACCGGAATTGATGACCGAGCGCCAGCCGGTCTATCGCCAGCTTATGGGTCGCGTTTTCAATCTCATGCTGCGGGTTTTACTCGGCCTGCAGTTCAAAGATACGCAATGCGGACTTAAGGCATTCACGCGCCGGGCCGCTCTGGAGTTGTTTCCGCGCCAGCGGATCGAACGCTGGGCGTTTGACCCAGAGTTGCTGTTCCTCGCCCGGCGGCTGGGATTGCACACTGTTGAAGTGCCGGTCGAGTGGGCGCACGGCGAAGGATCGAAGATCAATCCCGTCGTGGACGGGATGCGCATGATGGGAGAAATCATGAGCATTCGTTGGAATGCCATTACCGGCCGGTACCAAAAACCACTAATGGCAGCAGTCGACGGCGCCCGTTAGGAAACGGCGACATTTGGGAGTACCTCAGAGTCTACTTTGCCTGCGGATTTGCCGAATCGTACGTGGCTCCCGATTCAGTCTGCACCTTTTCGTCCTTGACGGTGTAATCCGCCGGAACCTGGAAGAGTAGAGGATCGGGATCGCCTCGCTGGATGTTTTCCACCGTTTTGGTGGTTTGTCCGGAGCGCGGATCGTCACTGGTGGACACCAAGTCCAGCTTCAGTTCGTGCGAAAACCACGACTCCCTGACGGTAATAATGGGCTCTGAATTCCCTTCGACTCCGGCCGGGATTGTGATCGTGGTCTTAGTGCCATTTGCACTCAGTCCGTCGATTTCCTTGGTCCCCAGTTTCTCGGTCTTAATGATGCGGCCGTCGGGGCCTGTCCGGGTGCTGTTTTCATCCAAATTGCGGATGTGTGGTTCGGAATGCGGCAGCGCAGGGATTTCCCGCGGAGCGGAAGCAGGTTCCGGATTGGTTCTCTTAGGCTCAGGATAATGATGCACGGTGGCGACTTTCCGCCGTTGATCAAGAAAAATGTCGACCTTCTGAACGGGATCGTGAATGACGACGGATGAAAAGTCAGTCTTCTCGGGCGCAGGCAGCACCCGCGTCCTCTCTGATCGCGTTCTGCCTTCGGAGTCGCGATACAGCTTCTCCTGCCATTCCTCGTGAATGCGATTGCCGTCCGCCAGCACGCGGTTCAAGTCGCTATGTACCTCGGCCGAGAACGGCGCATGCGGGATGGGCTGAATATGGGCCCCGACGCCAACAGCGAGCTGTCCCGTTTGCGCGTAAGCAATTCCCGAGACGAATAACGCTGCTGCTGTTATCAATCGCAATTTCATGACTGTCCTCCCGCCCGCTTCGTTGTTCTGCGGAGTACGCCGCTGATTCCTTGCTGCTTGCCGCTGCTCTTCAATACTGGGTCCGAATATCACGCACCGTGTAGTCGGGCGGTACCTGGAACAGGGTCAACTCCGGCTCATCGATCTGAATGTTTTGGACTGTCAGGCTTCTCTGGGACTGTGCGTCAACCAAAGTCTTGATAAGTTCCATTTGCAATTCGGGAGAATACCAATCCTCACCGATCGTGATCCCGCCCGAAGGCCTGGTTATGGTATGCCGGACGCCGGGAACCGTGAATCCTTCAATATCCTTGGTGCCCAAGTCTTCAGTCGCAAACGTTGATCCATCGGGAAAGGTCTGCGTCCGGATTTCACCGGCACTCACCTGGGCCGACTGTACGGCGGCCAGAATTCGCGCCGCGCAGGTGGACTCGGCCACGATATTGCTGCTGCGGCGGACAGTCGCCGTCTTATGCAGCGGATCGAGTTCAATCAGAAGCTGCATAGTCGGATCCATAATCAGCACATTTTCGACCTGCTGGCTGCCGGATGCGGATGGCGTCTGGAACTCGGCGCGCGTTCTGCCGACCGAATCGCGAAAGATCTTGTCTTGCGCCTGGGTAACGACACGGCTCTCATCCTTCTGGATGTGCGTATACTCGCTCAATACGTTCGCCGAGAACGGCAAACATGGCGCCAGGGGCACATTCAGCATGGTGGGAAACGATATCGCCGGCGCACTAACGGCTGGCTCAGCCTGGGCGAAGCCAAGGCTCGCGCACAATAACAAGAGTAAAACTACGACTGTTGGCTTGAGATTCATCTCCAGTCTCCCTGGCACGCCAAGGTTAGACGTGCAACTGTTAGATTAGTATGCGCCCGAACCGTCCTTGGGGCAACCTAAGGTTCTTGTAAATATCCCCCGAGCCCCTCAGCACACAGCAATTTCGGGTGTCGCCGCAAGCAGGCTGCGGGTATACGGATGCACGGGCCGGCTGGTTATCTGCTCCGTTTCGCCGGACTCCACGAGCTTGCCGCAATACATGACCGCGATGCGCGTCGCCAGATAGCGTACCACCGGCATGGAATGCGAGATAAACAGGTAAGTCAGGCCGAATTCGCGCTGCAATTGGGCCAGCAGGTTCACAATCTGTGCGCCGACGCTGACGTCCAGCGCGGAAACCGGCTCGTCGGCGACAATAAACCGCGGCCGCAATGCCAATGCCCGGGCGATGCCGATGCGTTGACGTTGCCCTCCGCTAAACTCGTGGGGATACCGCGGCAGCGCCGACGCGTCGAGCCCTACCGAGCCCAGCAATTCAGTTACTCGCTGCCGGCGCGAGGTTCGCGATATGCGCTCATGGATGACCAGGGGCTCTTCAACGATTTTTTCCACCGGCATGCGCGGGTCGAGCGATCCAAAAGGATCCTGGAAGATGATCTGCATGTCGCGGCGCAGGTGCCGCATCTGGCGGGGACCGGCGCGAAACACGTCGATCCCTTCAAAAGTGACGCTGCCGGAATTGGGCTCCAAAAGCCTTAGCATCAGCCGCCCCAGCGTGCTTTTGCCTGAACCCGATTCGCCCACTAACCCCAGCGTTTCACCTGCGTGAATCTCCAGCGAGACATCGTCTACGGCCCGCACTTCGCCGTTTGCGTTGCTTCCAAACAGCGATTCGCTTGCGGGAAATACCTTGGTCAGGCTGCGAACTTCGATGAGGGCTGCCATGAGTTAGCCGATGTGCCGCATATCCTGGCACCCGATTATGGGAACCCAGGTTTCGACACAGTCGAACCGACGTCCCTTTTCAGTGAACAGCCAACTCGCGGGCATGAGTAATTTCGCGACCGCCCACGGGGCGCACGCCCTTGGAACTGACTGTAACAACCGCGGCAGTCTTGCCCTCAAGAGTCGTAAATTCCACCTCGAAGGCCTGTCCGTCTGTATACGCATGAACTACCGTGCCTACATCGCCTGCTTCCAGGCCTTTCTCTGGCACGGATGTGGTCAAGACGACACGTTCTAGCTCTTTGATCATCGGACCCTCATTTCTCCGCAGGATACGCCGTAACCAGACGCGGCGCCTGTTTGCCAGTTTCAATGATCCACACGGAACGAACGATCGAGCTTCTTCCAGAACGAAAACTGATGGCTCCTTCAACCACGTACTTCTGACCGTGGACTGATGCTTCCTGCTCAACCACCTCGCCCGATCCCGCTAGATTACTTAGAGAGGCCCTGAGGTCCTCAGGATTCAGCACCGAGAATCCCAGGACCTCGAAAAAACGGGCCTTGCCACCATTGTCCGGGTGAGATGGGTTCAACAGGTAATCGACGATCTTACGTTCGTCAATCCTCGCAAAACCCGCATTTGGCAGCCTCACTCCAATTTGCTCCCCGATTCCCGCTGCAGCAATTGCCGCACCACGTAATTCAGGATGCCGCCGTTGCGGTAGTACAGGGCTTCCTGGGGTGTGTCGATGCGCAGGATGGCAGCAAATTCCTTACCGGCGCCGTCCTTTCCTTTGGCACGCACTTGCAATTGCGTGCCCGGCTTGAGGTTTTCGAGTGCCGGCTTGAGCCCCGTGATTTCAAAGACCTCTTCGCCACTAAGCCCCAGCGACTCGCAATTCTGTCCCGCAGGGAACTGCAGCGGCAGGATTCCCATGCCGACCAGGTTCGACCGGTGGATACGCTCGAAGCTTTCGGCGATTACCGCGCTAACCCCCAGCAGCCGCGGGCCTTTGGCGGCCCAGTCGCGCGATGAACCGGAACCGTATTCCTTGCCGGCCAGAATCACGAGCGGCACGCCTTCGGCTTTGTATTTCTCGGAGGCCTCGAAGATGCTCATTTGTGCGCCGTCCGGCAAGTGCCGCGTGACTCCGCCTTCCACACCGGGTACGAGCTGGTTACGCAGCCGGACGTTGGCAAATGTCCCGCGCACCATGACTTCATGGTTGCCGCGCCGCGAGCCGTAGCTGTTGAAGTCCTTGGGATCGACGCCATGCCCGACCAGGTACTTTCCGGCAGGCGAGTCCTTCTTGATCGAACCGGCCGGAGAGATGTGATCCGTGGTGATCGAATCGCCCAGCTTCAGCAGCACCCGCGTGCCGCGTACGTCGCTCACCTCGGGCGGCTGCAGCGACATGTTCTCAAAATAGGGTGGATGCCGCACATAGGTCGAATCCGGCTCCCACGTGAAGGTTTCTCCGGTGGGTACTTTCAGCGACTGCCAGAGTTCATCGCCGTGAAAAACGTCCTCATAAGCCTTGCGGAACATTTCCGGCGCCATGGCAGATTGCATGGCTTCGTCCAGTTCCCGCTGAGTCGGCCAAATCTCCTTCATGAAGACCGGCCGGCCATCTTTTCCGGTGCCCAACGGTTCGTTGAATGGATCCAGATCGATGCGTCCCGCCAGGGCGAATGCCACCACCAGCGGAGGCGACATCAGGTAATTCGCTCGGACCTCGGAATTGATGCGACCCTCGAAGTTGCGATTCCCCGAAAGCACGGAGACGGCCACCAGATCGTGCTCGTTAATAGCTGCTGAGACCGCATCCGGAAGCGGGCCGGAATTGCCGATGCAAGTGGTGCATCCGTAGCCCACCAGGTTGAAACCTACCTTGTCGAGATACGGGGTCAGTCCGAGGCGCTGGTAGTACTCAGTAACGACCTTCGATCCGGGTGCAAGCGAGGTTTTCACCCACGGGGGCGGTTGCAAACCGCGCTCGACGGCTTTCTTTGCCAGCAAGCCGGCGGCGATCATCACCGAGGGGTTGCTGGTGTTCGTGCAACTGGTAATCGCCGCGATCACCACGCTGCCATGGCGCAGCTTGCGATCCAGATCGGCCGGTTCGGACTTATGCGCCGCCGGGGCGCTTTCGTCTTCCGTTCCGGGCGCCACCGGATTGCCGCCCTCCGTCTCCCACCGTACCGCGTTGGGCGGTGGCGGGGATTTAGGCCGCACCAGCGACGGCAAAGCCGCCTCAAATGCGGATTTGGTCCGCGAGAGCGGAACCCTGTCCTGCGGACGCTTTGGCCCGGCAATACTGGGCTCGACGGTGCTTAAGTCGAGCTGCAGGTTGGCCGAGTATTTTGCTTCAGGCGTGCTCTCCGTGTGGAACATGCCTTGTTCCCTGGCGTAAGCCTCCACCAGCGCAACCTGTTCGGCGGTGCGTCCGCTCATGCGCAGATAGCGCAGCGTCTCCGCATCGATGGGAAAGATGCC
>JBEKOS010000092.1:0-11240 GCA_049521535.1 Terriglobales bacterium
GCTGCCGGCCCAATATCCTCCCGCTCCAGGGCCGCCTGATTGAGGGGAAAGGCGCCGCTGGTCGAAAGCTGCAGGCCCCCGCCGACTTCCGTCCAGGAGCCCGTGATGCACGGCAGCATGGCGATGGCGCGTACTGCCATGCCGCCGTTTTCGCTGCGCTGCACGCCATAGTTCAGGCGAATGCAGGCCGGCCGCCGGGTGGCATAGTCGTGCGCCAGACGGCGGATGTCTTCGGCACTGATCCCAGTCCAGCGGGAAACCTGCTCCGGGGGATACTCCTTCACCCGCTCCTGCAACGCCTCAAAGCCCAGCGTATGCCGGGCAACATAATCCGCGTCGTAAAGATTCTCGCTGATAATGATGTGCATCATGCCCAGCGCAAGCGCCACATCGGTTCCGGGATTGACCGGTAGGTACCAGTCGGCACAGGCGGCCGTGCGAGTGCGATACGGGTCAATCACCACGAGCTTTGCGCCTTGCCGGCGAGCCTCCTGAATGAATGGCCAGAGATGGACGTTGTTACCGTGAACATTTGCACCCCAGGCGATGATGAGGCGGGAATGGCGGAACTGTTCCGGCTCCGTGCCGAGCTTGACTCCGGTCACTGACTTTAGGGCGTCGCCGCCGGCCTGGGCACAAATTGTCCTATCCAGTCGCGACGCACCCAGCCGATGAAAGAATCGCCGGTCCATGGAAGCATTGTTTAGCGCACCCAGCGTGCCGCCGTACGAATAGGGCATTATGGCTTCGGCGCCGAATTGCGTGGTGATGTTACGGAAACGGGCGGCAATGGTATCCAGCGCTTCGTCCCAGGTGATGCGAACGAATGCATCGAATCCCACGGAGCTCTTCGAAGGTCCTTTTGGCGCGACTCGCTTGAGCGGATACAGCACTCGATCCGGCGAATAAACACGATCCAGGTACTTTGCCACTTTGCCGCATAGGAAACCGCGCGTCACAGGATGCGCAGGGTCACCCTTGATCCTGGTTGCCCGCCCGTCTTCAACAGTAATCAGCACTCCGCAAGCATCCGGGCAATCGTGTGAGCAGGCGGCATGGACTACGCGTTTCATACAAGAAGCTTACTTGAGGCAGTCAGCCGTCAGCAATCTGCCAACGCCTCTGACGGAGTGTTGAAGCGAAATCGGGAATCCGTTCGATAATTGCGCGAAACCAGGCATTGGAGGTGCGCCTGGTCAGCATTCTGAAGCTGGAGGAGTCATCTTCTGCAAGGACGTACCCCCGCCCTGTGTGCGCTCAGAACTGGGGCATAAGGACTAACCCAGAGACACCAGTCGGTGGCCGGAGCAGGATTGCATCCAATTTAAGAGCTGACTGCTAGTTGCTGACTGCTGCCTTCCTAATCCCCGTACTTCACAGAGCAGCCATATGGACGCGACGTGGCCATGGTGACCGGTTTTCCGCTCGTCAATTCGGTCAGGGCTGCGTTTACATAATTGTTTGCCCCCGCAACATCCGACTGCTCGGGCGTGGGCCGGTCGTCGATGGCGCCGTCATAAACTACTTTGCCACTGGGATCAACGATGATCAGTTGCGGCGTAGTCTTAGCCGAATACAAATGGCCGATCGTACCCGAAGGATCAAGAATGGCGGCAGTGGGCGCGGCATCTTCCTTTTTGAGATAGGTATTCTCCTCCGCCGCGGTTACATAGCCTTGCTTGCCCGGCGCGGACGAAATGATGGTGAACCACACTACGCCCTTGGCGGTCCATTCCTTTTGCAGTTTCTGCATATTGCCGGTTTCATAGTGCTTCTTGGTAAAGGGACAGCCGTTGTTATGCCACTCCAGGACAACATATTTTCCACGGTAGGCCGAGAGTTCGTGCGTTTGTCCATTGCTGTCGGTGCCCTTAAAGTCCGGCGCCGGGTCGCCGATCTTAACGGCAAAAAGCGGCGCCGCGAAGAGCAGCAGGAGGCCTACGGAAAAGGTGATGAAAGAAATTCGAGATTTCGTCATTTTGGTACTCCTTCAGTTCAGTTGGTCTAGCGCATTGAGAACGATTTGAGGTGTCAGCAATTCCGGCAATGGCCGGGGTTGAGCATTGGCGTCCTTCCCATACAGTAAATAAAAAGGAACGCCACTGCGTCCGAAGCCTGCGAGAGTTTGCGTGATTACCGGGTCGTACGAAGTCCAATCGGCACGGAGCAGCGCCACCCCATTGTGCCTGAGCTTCTCCTGCACCGCCTGCGAGCTGAATACCGTCCGTTCATTGACCTGGCAGGTTAGGCACCAGGCGGCCGTGAAATCCACAAACACCGGTTTCCCTTCGTCACGATACTGTTGGACGCGCTCGGCGCTAAATGGTTCCCACTGCAGCCCGTGTGAATTCGACGCTTGTGCCTCCGCATTTGTGCCGGCCGTTCCCTGCTCTCCGTGGAGCGGGAACCAAATTGAGAAGGCGAACAAAAATGTGACGGTTGTTAGAACGAGCATCGAGCGGCGTAATCGCCCCAACAGCCATCCGGCAATGGCAATCAAGAGCAGCCCGCAAAGCAACCGAACTGCGGCATTCATACCGGCCTGCTGGCCGAAAACCCACACCAGCCAGATCACGGCTGCGAACAACGGAAAGGCCATCGCTTGCCTCGCGGTTTCCATCCAACGACCGGGCTTCGGCAGTACCCGCGACCACTGCGGGAAAAAGGACAGCAGCAGATACGGTGCCGCCAGGCCGAACGCAAGCAGGGTGAACACCGCGAACGCCAGCGGCGATGATTGCCCGAGCGCAAAGCCTACGGCAGTGCCCATGAACGGCGCAGTGCAGGGCGTTGCCACGATTGTGGCCAGCACCCCAGTAAAGAATGAGCCGGCGCAGCCCGAATGCGATGCCAGGGAACTGCCGAGCCCCATCCACGACATTCCAATTTCGAAAAGTCCCGCCAGACTCAGGCCCATCAGGAAAAGGAAGGCCGCAAGCGAAACCACGAACGTCTGTGACTGTAGCTGGAAGCCCCAGCCGATTTGCCGGCCCGCCGCACGTAACAGCAGCAGGACTCCCAGCAATAGCCAGACGCTGCACAGAACGCCTGCAGCGTAGGCCAGCCCGTGTTTGCGGAGTTCACTGCGCCCTTCGCCACGGCTTTGGAGCAGGCCGATCGCCTTCAACGAGAGCACCGGAAAAACGCATGGCATCAGGTTCAAAATCGCGCCACCGAGGAACGCGAACGCTATAATGAGCGGAAGAGAGGAAAAGCCGGCGGCGCCCCCTTTGGCCGCGGGCGCCGGTTCCACCGAAACGTTTGCGAGGTAAGCCGCTGCCGGCCGTTCGTTCAGCAACACGATCCCCTGCAGCGTCGATATGTCGGAAACCAATTGGTCCGACTTTTTCAGCCGCAACTCGGCTCCTTGCGGAGTAGCGCGGACGGCCGGCGGTGTGAGGTTGTCGATCTGGCCGGGAGACGACGGAAAAAAATCAGCGCCCGGTTCGGGATGTCCGGTTGCAATCGTAACCACAAAATCATCCTTGTCCGACCGGGCGGTCAACTTCCATCTATCAGGAATCGGCTTCGGCCACCTTTCTCTTGCCGCCGTAAACAACTCCTGAGTCTCCGGATTCAGGGAGGCAACCGCCGCAACCGGCAAGGTGAGCTGCAGCTTCGCTTGTCCAGGAAGACAAAGCTCCCGGCAGACCAACCAGCGCACATCTGCGCCAATGTCCGCCAATTGCGGGCCCGGGGCTGCCACTGCGCTCAGCGGCGCCATGAGCAGAACGGACTGACTATACCCGTAGTCGGTCACTGACGGGGCGGTGATACGCTCTGGAACCGGCCATTGGATTTCACCCATCGTGAGGCCTGGCGACAAATTCCATGTGACGCGCGGCGGTACACCCGAATCGCCGGGATTCAACCAGTAGATGTGCCAGCCGGGCTCAAGCTGAAACTGAATCCCGAGCCAGGTTTCCTGACCGGGCACGAATGCAGCGTGTTCCGAGATGAGGCTTACCTTCGCGTGTGGCGCTGATGCCTTGCTGGTTGACGCGTGCGTGGGTGAGCTAATGACCAGCAAGGCGCACAGAAAAAAAAGGACCTGCCCGCGTTCACGAGAACATGCATTGTGAAACGAAAACGGCATCTGATTCTGGCACACCTCACTCTGAGATGAGCCGGGAAATCACGATGATTCAGGTTTGGCGGCGAACTTCGAGATCCCTCCCAAAGCGATGAGGCACAACACCCGTAGATCAGCGTTTGGCTGCGTTCACCCGCAGCGAAAAGAGTTAATACTTCACGCCGTTGGGATATAGAAGGATCTTGCTGGCTTCGCCGGTGCGCAAGCGGTCCATTCCCTTGGCAAAATCGGTCATGGCCATGCGATCGGTGATCACCGGATGGAGGTCGAGCTTGCCCGCTTTGAGCAGGGCTTGCATTTGATACCAGGTCTGGAAAATGCGCCGGCCATTGATACCGAGCACGGTAGCTCCCTTGAAGATGATATCTTCCGCCAGATTGAGTTCCAGCGGCCGCGAGGGAATTCCCAGAAGAGAGATCCTTCCTCCAAGGCGCAGAATCTGGAAGCCCAGGCGGATCGCGTCGCGATTCCCCGCCATTTCCAAAACCACATCCACGCCGTTGCCGCCGGTTTGATCCAATACCATTTGCCTGACATCCTGTGTGGAAGGATCAAGCACAAAGTCGGCTTTCATTTTCTCCGCGATGCGCCGCCGGAACTCGTTAATCTCCAGGGCGAACACTTGGGTGGCGCCGCACGCTTTGGCCACCGCAATGGCAAACAAGCCGATGGGGCCGCAACCGGTGATTGCAACTGTCTTCGCTGCAACCCCGCCGCCGGAAAGTACTGTATGCACCGCGTTGCCTAAGGGATCGAACAGCGAGGCATATTCCGGCGGAATTGCCGGATCGATCTTCCAGATGTTCGATTCAGGAATGGTAACGTAATCGGCGAATGCGCCATCGGCATCCACGCCGAGAATCTTCACGTGCTGGCAGATGTGCGCTTCGCCTGTGCGGCATTGATAGCACTTGCCGCAGGCCACATGCATCTCCGCACTGACGAAGTCGCCCTCGCGCACGCTGGTGACCTCGTCTCCCACGGCCGCCACCTCTCCGCAGAATTCGTGTCCGGGAATGAGCGGCGGATGAATTCGTCGTTGCGCCCAGGGATCCCAATTGTAGATGTGCAAATCAGTGCCGCACACCGATGCGACTTTTACTTTGACCAAAACGTCCTGGCGTCCAAATGCGGGAATCTTGACTTCGCGGATCTCAGTGCCGGGCTTCGGTTCAGGTTTCACTACTGCCGTCATTGTGCCTGTCATGGGAATGTTTTTCACCTTGGGAAACTCTCAATCTTAGCACTTCGCTATCCCCTTCACTTGTGCGCGCACGCGTTCTGGTGCCCCGTTCGTGCACTCGTTCACGGACATCGGAATTGGAATGGAATTTTCTCCGCAGCGGCTGCGAGTTCTCCGTTTCCCGTCTGATCCGCCGGCCGCTCTGGTCGCAGGTGAGAATTCGAGGGCGAGGAGGCTGGGGGGTAGGCAAAAAAAAGTTGACTTGTCAAGAAGATTTTTCTTGACATCAGAATCTAATACCGCTATATGTTGTAGAGCATATGTCGTTGCTCCCATACGTGGGACAGCGATGACAGTCAGAACCAAAAAAAGACCAACTTCACTTCAAGGGAGAAGAAGGTCGCAAAGGAGGCTAACAATGCCAGCAAAGAAACCTGCAAAGAAAGCTGCAAAGAAAAAGAAGTAGTTCCAGGAAGCCAGTAGCATGGCAATCCGGGCCACACAAAAGGCTTTCGCGCGAGCGGAAGCCTTTTTAGTTTTCAGGTGACAGTTTGCAGTTGACCGCCTCCAAGCGCACGCTGCAATTTTCCATTTTGCTGTAAACTGCGAACTGTAAACTGTGGATTGCGCCCATGACGGCAAAGAAGAAATCCGTCGCCGAAGAGATTGTAATTCCCGACCGCCTCTACTTTCGCATCGGCGAGGTCGCGGAGCTTTGCCGCCTGCCGGCATATGTGCTGCGCTTTTGGGAGACAGAGTTTCCGCAACTCAAACCGGTCAAGAGCAACACCGGCCAGCGGATGTATCGCCAGCGCGATGTGGAGATGGTGGCCCATATCCGCAGCCTCCTGTACGAACAGGGCTTTACCATCTCGGGGGCGCGCCAACACTTGAAGGAAGAGTCCAAACGTTCGCGCGTCGCGAACGAATTGCCGTTTCCGTCAAAACCACCGCGGGAAGAACTGAAGCGCGTCCGCCAGGGGTTGCGCGACATCCTGGCGGTACTGAATGAATCCGTCCACGCCAAGCGCGCGCGTGCAAAGGGTCTGCGCCGGCCGCCGATTTCCGCCGCGGGTTCGTAGATGGTTGCACCCATCGCCATTGACTAATGGCCATCCAAAGAAGGGGCGCCGTACAATCACCTGGCGGCCGAATTTCACCTGCAAACTACTTGTTTAACGTAGTCCGAAAACGAGAGCGAAAGAAGCGAGAGCCTGTGCTGCCAGCTCGGGTTCACGTCAAGAGGATTGCGCCGCTAATGAACGCCGCTAGACTGTGGCAGCAAAGCAGGTTTGGCTGCTGCCGGTAGAGAAGCGCGAAAGGGCCGCCTTGATTGGGCAGGCCCTTTCGTCAATTGTCCAGCCACACAGATCGTGGGCTGCGGAGCGAACTAATACTTCAGTTCCAGACTGGTCCCCACGGTCTGAGTGTAGCTGCATTTTGGCGAACTGCTGGTGTCAAGATGTCCTGCCCAACCGGGACTGGAGATTGCCTGGAGATTGTCGTTATAGAGGGTGCTGCTGAAGCTGATCGTGCCGGCTGCAGGGTAGTCCTTGCAGGAGGTGACGCTGTAGGATTCGAGCACGGCGCCGAAGGCCCAGTTCCACACCTGCCCGTCGCTGGGAGTGTTGCTCAGCGTGGTGCTTTTCCCGCTCGTCTTGTCCTCGCTCAGCACGTTCCAGGTCGCACAGGAAGTCGATCCCGAACTGCAGTTGGATGTGATCGTGCCATAGATGACATCGCCGACTTTGACATTGACGGGCGTGCTCTGGTCGGTCGTGCCGCTTAGACAGCAGTTCCAGCTCGAAATGTTCCACGGCCCTTTGCCGGTCCAGGTCAGCACCGGCTGAAGGATGCTTATATCGCTACCGGAGGCGTTCGTGTCCTGAAAACCCGGGAAGAAGTATACCGTCTGGCTGCTCTTGGTAGTCGGGGCGGATGGCACCGTCCAAGTGGAAGTGAGCTCGCCGTACGAAGGACTGGTGGTCGTCTCGATATCCTCGACCCAGCCATTAATCGTAGGCGTGGTCTCGGCGCGCGGTCCCACCAGGTAATGGGGATAGGCGCAGGATACCGGGTTCTCCTCGACGCTTCCATCCGGGTGCTGGACGCGCCCATCAGCCCGCAGGGTCGTGCCCGAAGGGAAAGTCAGGACGCAGGATGGATGGAAATAACCGAACGGCGTGATTACGTAGTCTGCCGGCACTTCCGCCGGGCGGTCCGGCCCAGCCAAAGGACGGTCGGAGCGAACCTCTTGCGCCGGCAATAGGGCGGTGGAAATCAAAAGCACGGCCAGTACCGCGGCCGCGACAAAAAAGCATTTCTTCAACGACGGTAGAGTTTTTATCATAAGTTAATCTCCTTTATAGAAAATCTCTGCGGTTTACAATTGTCTCGTCAAGCTCATCAACTGACTATTGTTGAGGTGCCCGATTGGAATAATAGCCTCTGCAACGCTTTCTCGAACCTTGAAATCTGCCTCAATCCTCCCAATGTTCGATAAACGATTTCTGGTCCTGATTGTCGACCAAAGCCTGGAATATCGCGCGGATCTGCTCGTAGGGAAACGTGCCGGTCACGATGCGATTGTTGATAATCATCGTCGGAGTGGCGTGGATGCCGCTTTCGTACTTCTCTGTGGTTTTCCCGTACTCCCCGCCGGTAGCGATGATTGCGTCGACGCGCTCATGGGTCGCGGAGTCCGTGAGCGCAGCTTCCACTCCATAACGTCTGGCTAGTTCCATCCTCCACTCAGGTTTCTTGGCCGCCTCCTGATGAGTAAACAGATCCTCATGAATGGCGAGAAACTTGTCGGGATCATAGGCTGCCAGGTAGGCTGTTTCGCAGGCGCCGGGATGCTTGTTCTTGTTCGCCACATGGTTGCACGAGGCCTCCAGGGGAAAGAACTGAAAAGCCACGTTCAGCTTGCCGCGAAACTCGTTTTTCAGCTTCTCCAACTGGTCCCTGAGATACAGGCAATCCGGGCATAGGAAGTCGCCGTACTCGACAACGTGGATCGGAGCATCCTCGAATTTTTCGGTGGAACGCACGGTCCAGTAGGGCGAAACCATGCTGGGAGTTTTGACCACGGGAAGGCCGAAATATTGCCGCACCACCCGGGCGGAGACGCCGCCGGACTGTGCCTGCTTGCGGACCATGTGGTACTGGCGGAATCCGTACGCGCCCGCCAGAAGTATGATGGCGTATACCGCCAGGTGCCTCAGCGATGGCCGCCACCATGACGCGAAATTGCTTCTATCGCCACGGTATCCGTACTTCCAGAAGAGCGCGCAGCTCAAGATCGAAAATGCATAGTAACCGCTGCACAAGAGGCACAGGCTGTGCAGATGAAACAACGAGAACAACAGCAACCCCACCACGCCGATCGCATTGCCCAGCGCCAGAAACTTGTTGCTGCGCTCAAGGTCGGATGAGGGCAAAACCGCCCCCAATGCGACCAACCCGCCCGTGAACAGCCCGAAGTAGCCCAGGGGCACTCCCTTGATCGCCGCGATGACCGAACTGGCCGAGCTGTTGCAGTTGAAAAAGCTATTGATATCGCAAAACGAACCTTGATAAATGGACTCCGGATAATTCGCCAGAAAAAAGTGCCGAATGGTCAGCGCGGAAAACAGCATCATTCCCAGTCCGCAAATGAAGCTGAAGGCGCGCCGCAGAGTGAATCCCTGGAGCGTAAGTGAAGTCTCCATTACTGATTTCCTTCCTGCGGTCGAAAGAAGCAGCAGTATACTCTCCACCCGCCTGTTCGCGACATCTCAGCGCCATATTTTCGGCTCATGAGGACCTCTCGGATCGGGCCAGTCCTTCCAGCCGCGCTTGCCCATCCAGGCGACGTGCGACGCCTCGCCATGGCCACGCTCGCGAGCGAGCTTGGCCAGTTCCTCGCTCAGGCATTGATCAATCAGCAGTTTCATCAGGCGAGCTTCTTGCGCGGAACGCGGTGGGCGGCTACAACAACGGAGCCGGCAGGAGGTCTCACTGGCTGAGAAGGCCTTCCTCGTTGCGGGTAGGCCTCGGCATAAAGCGCCGCCAGTTTCACCGTCTCGGCGCTCAGTCCCGAATAGGCGGCCACTATGCGCTCCGTGGAAATGCCTGCGCTAACCGAGGCTGCGACGTCGTAGACCGGAATCCGCGTCTTGCGGATGACAGGAGTTCCGCCCAAAATACCCGCTTTCTCAGCAACCAGCCTTCGCGCCTGTTCAAGTCTGGACAGCCGGTTCCGGCTATTGCGCAAGAATGGCGTCAGATCAACCGTCAGGAAGCCTTCCCGAACTATCAGCTTCCCGGTCAGCAACTTCTTGAAATCCTTCTTTGTAACGGCCTCTGCAATTGTGCGCTTGCGCTCATCTGACGTGAGTTGCCGCGCGCTGGCGAAATAAAACGTGATAAACGGACATGCGTATACCTGGAAACGGCGGGAACGATCCCGGCGATTCGCGTAAAGTTTCGGAGGAAGAATTTCTTCGTCGATCAAACGATTAACTTCGCGCAGAGACACGGCGGAAACAACAGCAGCTTCCGTAGGAGTTAATGTCTGTGATCTTGAGGTCATGCGATTCCTGCCAAATATATATTCCGACATGTCGGAATATATAATCAAGGGATGGAGTTTGCAAGGGGAAAAATTCTGGCGGAGAGGGGGGGATTCGACACCGCGCAATAAGTTAACTGCCTGACCGCATTGGGGAAAACTAATAACTCCATGATTACCTTATATTTAAGAAGAATTCTATACTGTCTCTAAACTCTCCCCAGTACCCCATAGTGCTCTCCAAAAACAGACACCAAACAGACACCAAATTGGCTCCGAAACTAAAATTCGCAGCCCACCTCTCACCAAGACTACATTTTACCGCATTGGACCTCAAGAAAAATTCCGCAGCTACCTTATCAAAAGATCGCCCGCAGCTACCGAATCGGACATCAATAAGATTCCTGAACATACCGCTCAAAACAAAACACATCCCTCCGCATTGGACCAGAAGATTCCCGCAGCTTCCACATCCCCAAGCCACGTAGCCATCCGCTAAGCTGGTCACAAAGGCTTCCAGCGCCTAGGAAACGCCACAGCCGCCCCCAACCCTCTGGGCGGCGAAACGCCGTGAAATCGGCTCCCAGTTAGAAGTCGAAAGCGGGTTTCCCCAACAGTTCCGACTTGTTCCTTGCCCACCCGACCAGCACGTCTGAATCGGGGTGTCTGGAGATGGACGGCGCTGCGGCAATCAAGTCTTCCCAATACGCGACCACGAATCGGCGACTCGGCGACAGCACACACGCACGCTCGGCGAAGTCTCGTCTGGGGTCTTCACGGTGTTGGTTCTCGTGACGCTTTCTCAGAAGGTTGACAAGTACGAATTCCTCGCAGCCCAACGTGTCCTTGAGTTCCATGCCGAGCGCCCAGTTGCGCAGTAGTTCGTACCACCCATCTCTGACCGCCCCCTCGGCTCCTTCCCGGCTGAGATAACGGGATGCGTGCTTGGTGTATGGCTCTGCCTTACGCGATTCGCTGTCCCGGTTCTTCGGGCCGGAACGGTTGGGCGAGCGGAACTTCGCTTCGACCACAACGACCAGCTTGTTTTCCCAAAGAAAGATCAGGTCGGACTCGGAACGGGCAGTTGCCTTCTCAGGAATTTGGTCAGAACAGCGGCGGTAAGAATCCCACAGGCTGCCATTGTGGGTTGTCCAGAAGACTGCAAGCGGTTCGCTATCAGGACACCCGCAGATCGTCCTGATCGCTGCCGAAAAACGTGCATGGCGCTCGAAGAACCGAAAGACATTCCAAGTGACGGCATCCTCTGAGTGCTCATGCCCCATGCGAGATTCGCGCTTCCCGCGCATGATTCTGTCCAGACGTGCTTGGTCATCCACATCCGCCCAGAGAAGATTCCGCCGCGCGTCGTCATAGACGTACGTGAACCCACCGCGAGTGGAATGTACAGCAAG
>JBEKOS010000093.1:0-11237 GCA_049521535.1 Terriglobales bacterium
CTTAGCTTACCTTGCGATGCCACATATCCCATGAAGCCTCCGGCAAAGCTATCGCCCGCTCCGGTGGGATCGACCACTTCCTCTATGGGCAAGGCCGGCGCGCGAAACGGATGATGGCCGACGCCGTACGCGCCGTCGCGGAAAAATGCGGTTGCGCCGTATTCCCCGTGCTTGATGACGAGAATCTTGGGCCCCATCGCCAGCACCTTGAGAGCGGCGCGCGGCAGATTGTGTTCGGAGGCAAGAGCTTTAGCTTCGCCGTCATTGATCAGCAAAACGTCAATCGACTTCAGAGTCTCCCGAAGTTCATTCGGTTTGCCATTGATCCAGAAATTCATGGTGTCGCCGCCGGCGAACCGTGCAGTCTTCATCTGGCGCCGCACGTTCGCCTGCAGCACGGGGTCAATATTGGCGAGGAAAAGGTACTCGCTGTCTAGGTATTCCTGCGGCACCTGCGGGTTGAAATTCTCAAAGACGTTCAGGTGGGTGAAATGGGTCTTAGCCTCGTTCACATTCTCGCCGTATTCACCTGACCAAAAGAAGCTATTACCAGCGGCATGTTGAATCCCCGTGGTATCAACGCCCCTGTTTCGGAGTACTTGCTCATGCTCGGTGGTAAAATCCTGGCCTACCACTGCAACCACGCGCACCTGGGTAAAATAGCTTGCCGCGAGCGAGAAGTAGGTAGCCGAACCGCCTAATACCTTATCCACTTTGCCGTAGGAAGTCTTAATCGCATCGAACGCTACTGAACCCACCACAAGAATCGACATAATTCCCTCATTTGAAATTTCTAATTGGTAATCCGTAATTCTTAGGCGGCAGATTACGGTCTGAAACGGTACCAAGTTACAAATTACACTTTCATATACTTGTTGAGCAGCAAGCCAAGCTTTTCCCTGGTCTCCACCGGGATCCGGTTGGCATCGGTCATGATGGCATGGCGCAAGGCTGAACCGCACTTGCACGAACGCGTCCGGGGCAATGCGGCTACCGCATGGCGCACCACGGCGGTCGCATGGCTCGCATTCTCGTTGAGCACCGCGATAATTTGCTCCACGGTTACTGAATCGTGGGCGGGATGCCAGCAGTCATAGTCCGTCACCATAGCAAGTGCGGCGTAACAAATTTCAGCTTCGCGGGCGAGTTTGGCTTCCTGCACCGCAGTCATGCCAATAACGTCCATTCCCCAACTGCGGTAGAGGTGCGATTCCGCCTTGGTCGAAAACTGTGGACCTTCGATACA
This sequence comes from Terriglobales bacterium, assembly GCA_049521535.1. GTDB lineage: Bacteria > Acidobacteriota > Terriglobia > Terriglobales > Acidobacteriaceae > CAZUCM01. The sequence continues at coordinate 1,247 of JBEKOS010000093.1, forward strand.
GATGTAGGTGCCGCGCATCTTGTGTCGCACGCCAACCTGGGCACACGCACTGCCGAGCACTTGGGCAACCTCTGAACAGACCGGATCGGCGAACGCGACGTGTCCAACTACTCCATTGCCAAAGAACGTCGAGATGCGTGTCTTGGTGTGATCAACGAACTGATCGGGAATGATGAATTCCGTTGGCCGGTGTTCTTCTTTCAGTGATCCGACTGCCGAAATGGAGAGTATGCGTTCTGCCCCAAGCTGCTTGAAGCCATGAATATTAGCGCGAAAATTGAGCTCATGGGGTAGGATGTGGTGCCCCCTTCCATGGCGTGCGAGGAATGCCACCTTGCGGCCCGCCAGTTGACCCACGAGGTAAGCGTCCGAAGGGTTACCAAATGGCGTGGCAACCGCCACTTCGCGGATTCCTTCCAGTCCCGGCATCGAATACAAGCCGCTGCCGCCAATGATGCCGATTTCAGCCTGATCCAAGAGTCAGCTCCTGTCTGAATTATGCGAAAACGAGGATTATAGTGCAGTCGCCAGTCACAAGTCGTTGGTCGCTCGATACACCGGGTGCAAACCAGCAGCGCCTAAAGACGCACAACGGCGGCCGAAATCAGGGGAATGCCGCGTCATGAATTGCCTTTGCGGCCTGTGGATCGAAGCTTTCCATCACCAGCACAGTGTCCCCGCGTGGCTCGATAATGACGCGACCTTCCGGCGTCTCCCAGCTTGCCGGCCCGGTTAATCGCAGAGACGGGCTCGCGGTCACATCTTCCCCCGGCGACTCTACTGCCTCGGTAGTCTTATCCTCTCCGAGCAGAAGCGCGTCAGGATAGCGCTTGCGCACGGCGGCGGAGTACTCGCCGGCGAAGCGAGCGGCGGCGCCGGGCCCAGACCACCGAGAGAGGTAAACGAGCGCCACGTCACCCGTTTTCAATGATTTCTCGTCCTTGGGAGCGTTGGGAAGCTGGGCAGCCCAGTAGTACCCGCCGCGCCATTGCGCACTAAGGTTTTTCGCGACTTCTTCGCTGCCGAACTGTCGCAACAGGACGAAGACGTCGAATTCTCCCATGAGGCTTACGTCCCATTTCTTATATGTGGGTACAAGCTTTTCGAAGTTAGGCAGCGGCACTGACGCGATCTCCTGGTGATCGACATAAGTAAGGGGATGCATGATCTGGCGCGTGTCCTCCGGCAGGTGCGCGAGCGCCCCGTTAAAGGCCTTCTCCTTCCCACCTACGACCAGCAGATCGCGCTCGAACAGGGTTCCAAAGTGATACGGAAAGAGCAGTACCTGCTGCATGAACTGTGGGGCACGATTGAATACCACCATCTCCGGTCCGGCGGCGGATAAACCTGCTTGAATGGTGTCTGCGATCTGGGGTTGTTTCGCCACTGAAGCGCCGAGGGGCGCGAGCATGTAGTCTAGCAGGACAATCATCCCCTGACCTTCGAGCACCGCTTGGCGCGCGGCATCCCGCTCATCCGCCAGCAGCCCGGTGGGGTCGTTCCTCTTGGCTTCCTTCGTCATCCGATCCAGCCCGAAGTTCTGGTCTTGCAGAGCATGGGTTAATTCGTGCGCCAACACCGGTTTCTGTTGTTCTGGTTCCACCCAGTCGAGCAGATAAACGGTCTTGGTTTTCGAATCGTAGTAGCCCGCCACCTGTTCCTTCAGCAGCGAAAGCAGAAAGGGCAGGAGATCAAAATCGGGAGGCAACAAGCCAAACTTCTTCAGTACGATTGCGCCGCGTTGCAGACGTTTGGCATCCTCATCATCCCTCATGCGGGAAGTGATGTAGTTCTCAACCTGGGCGCGATCCGCCAGCTTTCGCTTGACGTGATGCTTGATGGGCAGGCCGGTATCCTGGCTCACGAATTGGAGAATCTCGTCCACCGAACGAAAGAGTTGCTTGGCCTGATCGGCGGTGATCTTCGTCTCCGGTTGAGTGGCGGCTGCGGAACTGCCGGTGGATGCGGAAGGTGCCGGCTCCTGAATGCCTGGCGGAGGTGAAGGAGGAAGCGGCGTAACCGTCTGGGCCGACGCGGCCGCAATAAAAAGCAACAGCTTGATTAAGAGAGTCACAGAGTTCAGTTTACAGTCAGGGAATTGACATCAAGCAATTGAAGCGTTCGTCGCAATGGCGGTATCGAATACAAAGTCAGAGGAGGGCGTTTGATTCGTCGCCGGCAACGACCTGCTCCCGGGGGACCCGGGATTGAGCCTCGCTGGACACGGGGCGCAAAGGATGCCGTCGGCACAGCCTACTCAACTTCTAGTCGCCTTTGGTACACGTTTTCGGCCGGATGCATCAACGAGGTCTACTATCCAACCATTGATAAGCCGCAGATTCGCGATCTGCAGCTCTTATTCACTGACGGGCAAAGTTTCTTCCACGATGAACGCCGGCATTTCACCTGCAAAGTCGACTGCGTGTCCGAAGCCGCCCTGGGCTTCCATGTAACCAACACCAATCGTGAGAAGGATTACTGGACACAAAAATTCATCATCGGCGATCCTCACCAGAATTGCCTGCTGATGCATACCCGCATCATGGGGGATAGCGCTCTGCTCGCCGGTCTTAAGGTTTATGTGCTGTGCGCTCCGCATCTGGAGATTGGCGGATGGCACAACAATGGCGAGGTTCTGGAGGTCCAGGGCAGGCAGATTCTAATGGCCCAGAAAGGCGGCACCTGGCTGGTATTGGGTGCCTCAACGCCCTTTTTGAAATGCTCATGCGGTTATGTAGGCGTTAACGATGGATGGACGGACGTGTCGCGTAATCTCCAAATGAGCAATGAATTCGATTGCGCATTCGACGGAAACATCGCACTCACGGCTCAGATCGATCTCTCGGCGCGGCCCGAATTTACGATCGGGCTTGCCTTCGGCACGACATTGCATGATGCTGTAACCACTCTGGTTCAGTCGGTCAGCGCACCTTTCGACGTAGTCAGCGAACATTTCGTCGGCCAGTGGGATCGCACCAGCAAGCGGTTTCACCTGCTGGAAAACCTTGCCTCCCGTGATTCTCGGCTCTTTTCTCGCAGCGTAAACCTTCTGTTGGCCCATGAAGACAAGACATACCCGGGCGCGATGATCGCCGCCTTGAGCATTCCGTGGGGCAGCCACAAGAGCGACGAAGCGTTGGGTGGATATCATCTGGTGTGGACGCGCGACATGGTCAATGGCGCCAGTGCGCTCCTCGCCGTCGGGGACAAGGCGACCCCGCTTCGTGCACTCATCTACCTCAGTGTGGCGCAATCCGCGGACGGCGGTTTTTACCAAAATTTTTGGATTGACGGGGAGCCCTTCTGGTCAGGCGTGCAACTGGATGAAGTTTCTTTTCCCGTAATTCTGGCGTGGCGCCTGCGCCAGGCCCAGGCGCTGGCAGGTTTTGATGCCTATACCATGGTGCTTCGAGCCATCGGTTGCGTGATCCGGGAGGGCCCGACGACGCCGCAAGACCGCTGGGAAGAGCCCTGCGGATATTCCCCCTATACTCTCGCAGTAAATATCGCTGCTTTGTTGTGCGCCGCTGATTTCATGGATGACCGCGGTGATGATGAGACGGCTGAATTCGTTCGCCGGTATGCAGACTTTCTGGAGTCGCATGTCGAACAGTGGACGGTGACCAATCAAGGCTCGTTGGTCCCTGGAATTCGGCGACACTTCATCCGTGCCAATCCCGCAACCGGCGGAGACGAGGATCCTGACCGAAACTTCCTTTCACTGGCTAATCAACCGCCCGGTGCGCGCTATCAATTTCCCGCGCGCGAGATCGTTGATGCCGGCTTCCTCGAGTTGGTGCGCTACGGCATTCGCGACGCGCGCGATCCGCTCATTGTCGATTCCCTGCGGGTGGTCGATGCCGAACTGAAGGTCGAAACTCCGCAAGGGCCGTGCTGGAAACGGTATAACCATGACGGATACGGGCAACGTTCAGATGGAACCGCATATGATTACTGGGGGACGGGTCACGCCTGGCCGCTGCTGACGGGTGAGCGCGGGCACTACGAACTCGCGGCCGGCCGTGATCCTGAGCCATATATCGCTGCCATCGAGAAATTTGCCAGCGGAATAGGATTGATCCCTGAACAAATCTGGGACGGACCTGACCTCCCGGCCCGGAACCTATTCCTGGGAGGTCAGACCGGCGCTGCAATTCCGCTCATGTGGGCCCATGCCGAGTACATAAAACTCTTGCGTTCCCATGTCGATAGAAGGGTATTTGATCTTATTGAGCCGGTGGTTAGACGGTATCGCGAGCGCAACGACCGACTGCCTATCGAAGTCTGGAAAGCAGAGCGCAAGGTTCACGGGATTTTCCCCGGGACGACGCTGCGGGTCGTCGCTCGCGAGGCATTTATGCTTCATTGGACAGTGGACAACTGGCGGACGGTAAACGATACGCGCTCCGTCTCCACGGCCATTGGACTAGACTTTGCTGATATCCAGAACGGGCTGCCTGGTGCTGGCACTATCCTGTTCACTTTTTTATGGGTGGACGAAAACCGCTGGGAAGGCATCGATTACAAGGTGGAGGTCAGAAGATAGTGGCCGGTCAAGCAACTAATTCGCAGCATAAAGACGTCAATACCCAGAGTGGGGCGCCAGTCGCCCTCAGCCTGACTGACTTGCTGTGCGTAAATACCATTCGCACGCTCTCGATGGACGCAGTGCAGAAGGCAAATAGCGGTCATCCGGGTACGCCGATGGCCTTGGCGCCGGTCGCCTACGTGCTCTGGGATCGGTTCTTGCGGCATAGTCCGCAGAATCCCTCATGGCCGAACCGCGATCGGTTTGTGCTCTCGAATGGCCACGCGTCAATGCTGCTATATTCGCTGCTCTATCTGACTGGCTACGATCTTTCGCTCGACGACATAAAGGCCTTTCGCCAATGGGAATCGAAAACTCCGGGCCATCCGGAGTACGGGCTGGTTCCGGGAGTTGAAACCACGACCGGTCCGCTCGGGCAAGGCGTTGCCAACTCAGTGGGCATGGCCATCGCGGAACGCTGGCTGGAGGCGCACTTCAACCAGTCCGGCACAAAACTAATTGATTACCGGGTGTACGCCATCTGCAGCGATGGCGACTTGATGGAAGGCATTTCCCATGAAGCTGCCTCGCTGGCCGGCCATTTGGGTCTTTCCAATCTGATCTGGATTTACGACAACAACCACATTTCGATCGAAGGCAATACGGCGCTGGCGTACAACGACGATGTGGCTGCACGATTCGCAGGCTACCACTGGAATGTTCTGCATGTTCGCGATGCAAACGATCTTGACCTGCTTGACGTAGCGATTCGCGCTGCGCAAAAAGAGGCAGACCGGCCGTCACTGATCATTGTGGACAGCCACATCGCCTGGGGATCCCCGAATAAACAGGACACAGCGGCAGCACACGGCGAGCCGCTGGGCGAAGAAGAGATTCGTCTCACCAAGGCGGTGTATGGCTGGCCTGTCGATGAGCACTTTTATGTTCCCAAAGAGGCCCTTTCCCACACCCGGGAAGCCGTGGAACGAGGCAGACAGCTCGAAGCGGAATGGGAGAGGCGCCGGGTGGATTTCCGCCGTCAGTCTGCAGCGTTAGCAGCCGATTGGGACCAAATGCAGAGAGGCGAGATGCCCGGCGGATGGGACGCCAACCTGCCAGTCTTTCCAGCCGATGCCAAGGGCTTCGCCACCCGCGAGGCGAGCGGCAAGGTGGAGAACGCGATTGCGCCCCGAATTCCCTGGCTGTTGGGCGGCTCTGCTGACCTGGCGCCCTCCACGAAAACGCTTATCTCCAAGGCGGACAGCTTTGAAGCTGGCAGCTATGGCGGTCGCAATTTTCACTTCGGGATTCGCGAGCACACGATGGGCGCCGTGCTGAACGGTATGGCCTTGTCCAAGCTGCGTGCTTTTGGCTCGACCTTCCTCATCTTCTCCGACTACATGCGTCCCCCTATCCGGCTGGCGGCCCTGATGGACCTTCCGGTGGTACTCATTTACACGCACGATTCGATTGGACTAGGTGAAGATGGTCCCACGCACCAGCCCATCGAGCAACTCATGTCGTTGCGAGCGGTACCGCGCCTTATCCTGATTCGGCCGGCAGATGCGAACGAAGTCACAGAAGCCTGGCGCGTCATTATGCAGATCAGGAAACAGCCGGTGGCCCTAATTCTGAGCCGCCAGGCCCTGCCTACCGTTGATCGCACGCGCTATGCGCCGGCTGCGGGTGTGCAGAAAGGCGCCTACATACTGGCAGAATCGAACGGGGACCCGGAGCTGATCCTGATGGGTACAGGCTCGGAGGTGCAGTGGTGCCTGGCTGCGTATGAACAGCTCACCCAGGAGGGGATCCGCTGCCGAGTTCTGAGCATGCCTTCGTGGGAGCTTTTCGAGATGCAACCGGTGGAATACAAAGATAAGCTTCTTCCTCCGAATGTACGCGCACGATTGGCCGTCGAGGCGGGCACTTCCTTTGGCTGGTCGAAATACGTTGGGGATCACGGCATTGTGATCGGGCGCGATGATTTTGGCGCCTCGGCGCCGCTGAAGGACCTGCTCAAGCATTTTGGCTTTACCGGGGAGCATGTCGCCGAGGAAGCGCGCGCGCTGCTGAAGCGGCTGCAGACAGGTTAGCCACGGATCTTCACCGATTGGGGGGATCGAAATGCATCGACATGGCAGGGTTCTGTAGTCTGTGTGAATCCGTGTCGATCCGTGGCCAACAACTCGGAATTTGGAATCCTTATGAGTGCAACTATTAACGCTACAGCACTGGAGAGTGTCTCATCAGCAAAACTTCCGCAAGCCGATCCTTGCGTGTTGGTCATTTTTGGCGCCAGGGGCGACCTTACCCGGCGCATGCTGATGCCCGCACTATTTAACTTGGCTTGTATAGGCTGCATGACCAGTAATCGCTTCACGGTTGTGGGCACTGGCCGCAAGCCGCTTTCAGACGAACAATTCAGGGAAGAAATGCGGAGCGCGGTCGCGACTTCGGCGGACACGGCCAATTTCAGCGATGAACGGTGGGCTGCCTTTGCTCAGCGGTTGCGATACGTTGACGGCGATTTAGACGACGCCGCTTTTTATCGCGATCTCGGGGCGCATCTCGCGACGATGCAGCAGGAACCGGGCGGCGCGAACCGCCTGTTTTATCTGTCCACCCCGGCATCGCTTGCCGCACCCATCGTGCAGGGATTAGGCGCAGCCGGCTTGGCAAAGAACGAAAAAGGATGGACGCGCATTGTGCTGGAGAAGCCTTTCGGCAGGGACCTCGGTTCGGCGCGCGAGTTGAATCGCATTGTAGCCAGCGTCTTCGAGGAGAAGGACGTCTATCGCATCGATCACTACCTGGGCAAGGAAACTGTCCAGAACCTGCTGGTCTTCCGCTTCGGAAACTCCATTTTTGAGCCGGTGTGGAATCGCAACTATGTGGACTACGTTGAGATCACAGCCGCCGAGACGCTGGGGATAGGAACCCGGGGAGCCTTCTATGAGGAAACCGGGGCCTTGCGCGATATGGTGGCGAACCATTTGCTGCAATTGCTGACCCTGACCGCCATGGAGCCGCCCATCAGCTTCGACGCCGATTCCGTGCGCGAGCCAAAGGTTCAGGTGTTGCGCTCCATTCATCCCATGACGCCCGAACTGGTTGCTACCCGCACGGTACGAGGTCAATATGGCCCGGGCGCAATCCAGGGCGCTCAAGTACCCGGCTACCGTACAGAGTCGGGCGTGAATCCGAATTCAATGACCGAAACCTATGCCGCTTTGGAATTTTATGTCGACAACTGGCGCTGGGCCGGCGTGCCGTTTTTTGTCCGCACGGGCAAACGATTGGCGCGTACCACAACGGAAGTGGTGGTGCACTTTAAACGTACGCCGCAAGCTCTGTTCGCCCGCACGCCGGACGAAAACGTGGAAGCGAATAACATCATTGTGCGCATCCAGCCGAATGAGGGCATTGCCTTTGCGTTTGGGGCGAAGCGTCCGGGCTCGCAAATGGAGATGATCAGCGTGCAGGCGGATTTCTCATACCAGAAAGCGTTTGGGACCAAGAGCCCTCCCGCCTATGAAACTCTGCTGCTAGATGCCATGCGCGGCGACGCCACCTTGTTTACGCGGGCAGACGAAGTGGAAGCGGAGTGGCGCATTATTACGCCGATCGAAGAATCGTGGGCGGCCATGCCGCCGCCGCCGTTTCCAAATTACGCGGCTGGAAGCGACGGTCCGGAGGAAGCAAACACGCTGATGCCGGGTGAGAGCCGCCTGTGGCGGCCCCTGGCGGAGCCACCGCAGATAAAGCCCGCAGCGGATTCGCCGGAGACGGCCCGTTAAGACGTTTCAGCTCATCGAATTCGTGCAGCGCAAAAATTGAGGCAACCAGGAGGATTCATTTATGTGGCTTTTGTGGGTCATCATCGTTGGACTGATTGCCGGTTGGGCAACAGGAAAAATCATGAAAGGCTCCGGCTATGGGGCATTCATGGATATCATCTTGGGAATCGTGGGAGGCGTTGTCGGTTCCTGGGTGCTGCGCCTGTTGGGCATTTACACAACCGGCGGGCTCATTCCGAGTATTCTGGTTGCGATTCTGGGCGCCGTGCTTCTCGTCGCCCTCGCCAGAATGTTGAAACGTGCATAAGCACGAGGCTATGGCAGGCACGGAAACGCAACCCGACGGCCCCCAGGTTAGGGTCTGCAACGATGTTGCAGCCCTGATCGAGGAGGCGGCGAAGCGCGTCATCGCCGCGTCAAAGCAGGCGATAGCGGAGCGCAGCCGGTTTGCCGTCGCGCTTGCCGGTGGCAGCACTCCGAAGCCGCTCTATGAACTGCTCGCCACCATTCCCTGTCGTGAGCAAGTCGAGTGGTTTAGGACCCACATCTTCTGGGGTGATGAGCGCCTGGTTCCGCCCGATGATCCCCGGAGCAACTTTCGCATGGCTCGCGAGGCGCTGCTGGACCACGTGCCAATCCCGGCCGGGAATGTTCACCGCGTTTGCACCGAAAGCGGAAATCCGGAACAGGTCGCGGCCGCATACGAGGCGACCATCCGGCAGGTCCTGGATTCCACTGGCAACACGGTTCCGGCCCTGGACGTCTGCTTGTTAGGGCTTGGTGAGAATGGGCACACAGCCTCGCTGTTTCCCGGGTCTCCAGTGCTCCACGAGTCCTCGCGTCTGGTCGCCAGCGAATATGTGGCCGAAGTCGCGATGTGGCGGGTCACCATGACCTTCCTATTGATCAACCAAAGCCGGCTGATCATGTTTCTCGTTGCGGGCGCGGGCAAAGCGCCGGTATTGCGCAAGGTGCTGGCGGCCGATCCAAAGACTCTGCTTCCGGCCCAACTGGTGAAGCCTGTAGATGGCACGTTGCTTTGGCTGGTTGACCGAGCCGCTATGGGAGAAGAATCAGCCGGCAGCAGATAGTCGCAAGTCGCAAAAACGCTTGTCATCCTGAGCGAAGCGAAGGATCTATGCATCTTGTGTGCAGCAGAACAATCCATGGCTTTTTCGCTTTTTTCGGGATGGCAAAAGATCTTGTGAGTGTTTAGTCCGGCACTGCACTAATTGCTTGGCGAATGCATCGATTTTAAGAAGGACTGGATCTGGCACATGCCTTCAGGGCTCTCCTCGTCTACTGCGACAAATTCTACTCCGTAGGCAAAGCCTTCGCGGTTGCGAACCAAGCCATTCATCCTAACGATTTCACCTGAATCCGCCGTCACAAATTCGATCGCGATCGGCTCGTCAATCGCGAGCGACATTCCGGCAAATACGGTTATGCCGCCGTTATTCAGGCCAGTGCCAAGGGCCTGGACGATTGAGACCTTTCTCTTCTGCTGCGTGATGAGGCGCAAGGGAATGTCCACTTGATAGCGTGGCCAGCGGCGTAGCGCAGAGAATTCCGACTGCGGCGTATCAATTTCCATGGGCATGAGTCACCTTGTGCAAGGTAAATTGACAGGCCGGTGTGCGCATAGATTACGGAAGTTTGAGAAAGA
>JBEKOS010000094.1:0-11097 GCA_049521535.1 Terriglobales bacterium
GAACTGCGAGGCTGTGACGTCCTTTTCGGTTGCGTCGACCGTGATTGGCCACGGCTGATCCTCTGCGAGGTGGCATACCAATACCTCATTCCCCTGATCGACATGGGTACCGAGATAGGAATGGCTAACGACGAAGTGCAAAGCCTCGACACCCGGGTTTCGTACGTCGCACCCGGCCGGGCTTGCCTGCAGTGCGCTGGCGTTATCAAACCAGAAAGCGTCGCACTCGAAGGGCTATCGACACCGGAGCTCGAGCGCGTCCTCAATATGGGGTACAGCCGCGACTTCCGGCTGCACAACCCGGCAGTGATGGAACTTAATATGCGGGCTGCCGCCCAAGCGACTCTCATGTTGCGCCACCTCTTCCAACCATTCCTTTTGACACCGCTTCCAAGTTCGGTGCGGGAGAGCCTAACGAACTTCTCGGTTCGCGTTGTCAGCCACGCGCCGAAGCCGGACTGCAACATTTGCAATTGCGGCGAGCGAGTAGGCGCCGCATATCGATACCGGCTAACAACGCGGCCTGCACCCTCACATCATGTCCCATCCGGACGTAGCGAAGCTGCAGCCGGAGAGGACGGAGTAATTCAATTTGATCAGTCTCTTTAGCCATCTACTTTTCACCCCATAAACTGCGGTCACGACCACCACGCCGGTGCGTCGGAGCAGCAAGCCAAGTGACGGACACATGCGACGGCGGCTAGGGAGCGGCAACGCCCTAGAGCAGGGCGATAGGCGGGGTCGCAGGACCCCGCCCTCTCGTCGAAGCGCGAACCAAGCGAAACGGGCATGGGCGGGTTCCTCCCATGGCGAATTCGACACTAGATTGGGAAATTCAGTGAGAGAAGGGCCGAAGCCTCAGGCGTTCACGACCCACAATCGCCTCCACCTCTCGAATATACGGCCACCATCCTTGGCCGCAGACAGAAGCAGCCGCATCACGCCCGCACCCCCTCGGCAGGCTGCTTCCGTGCCACCATCCCGGCCCTCTGCGCGGCCAGTGCCCGCTTTTCCGTCTCTAGCCGCTCCTCGATCTTGCGCAGCTTCTCGCCCATCTCCTCCGTCAACACGCGTACCTCCACTTCCGTCAAATCCGCCAGCATCTTCCCGGTATGGCAAAAGACCTTCTCATGCACTATCAACTGCTCCTCCACCCAGGCCATTGTGTCTGCGTTGGCTCCTCTGAACTGTGGTACCGTGGCCAGCAGTTCTCGTGCCTTGCCCGCGCGGATCGCCCCATACAGAATCGCGCGCGCCTCGTCACTGACCCTGGCCTCGGCCTTGCCCCGCAGCATTCCGTTCTTCTCTTTCGAAACCGCTGCCAACTGCTCAAGCTCCCGCAACGCGCTCGACGTTCTTTTTTTGTCCGTCATATTGTCCGTCATGCCTCCTCGGCCTTTTCGCCTCTCGAATTCCTGGCGCGGCGGTCAGCCTATAAGCCGGCTGCCGCCGCCCAAGACTATCGCAGCCGCCGATATTCATACTTGCCCTTGATGTGCTTGGCCAGGTACCCGCCTACGGAATCCGCATTCACCAGCCCGTCAGCCAAATCCGGCGGCACCTCAAAGTACAGGTACTGCGAGCCGTTGAGGAAATCGACCAGTAGCGTGCAACTGCCCAAGTCGTAGCCCACTCCGAAAACATTGGTGGATGTTACTTCTGTATACTCCATGCCTCCTCCTCATTTTGTGATTTACGTTCATGCTCGTACTGTCTTGCTGTTGCGTCCGCCGCCGCCATTTCGCATGGCAACCGCCGGAATCTCGTCGTCCGCCCCTTCGTGCACATTGACCTCCACGGCGGCAGGCGCCGGAAGCAATTCCCCCTGCCGCATCCGTTGCAGGCGCTCCAACTCGTGCAGTGTCCGAAACAGCTTGTTCTCCACCGCTGTCTCATATCGCTGAAATGTGTCCGTCAAGTGCCCCACCTCGGCGACCTCCATGCGGGGTTGCCAGCCCCAATCGATCCTCTCGCCGTCTTCGCCGGTCGCCTGTTCAACCTCACGCTGCTGCATGGCCCGCTGGATCTTAGGCCGTCCCAACTCCGAGGTAATAAACTCAGCCTCCAGCGTTGCTCCGCGGCGCAGCCGCAGCGAGATGATTGCCAGCCGCCATACCAACAACTCCTCAATCTCACCCACCGGCTTGAACTCGCGGCGCAGCCTCGCCAGCGTTGCCGGAAATCCAAAGAATTCGTCAAGCTCGGTGATCCCCTGCACCATCAGCTCAAATTTCGCCGCATTCATTTTGGTCCGCTCCGTGTTCTTCGGTCCGGTGGATTTCTGCGCGTTTCTGCGGTTTGCCTCGACCTTTGCGTCGGTGACCTTCATGGCCCCTCCCACCGCCTTTTATACGCGGCTGCACGGCACTTTCGAAGGGTCTTCTGGAAGGGCTTTTGCGGCAAAAAATGCGAGCCGCAGGCGATGGAGGGGGATGGTGGGGGATGGCGGCCTAAGAATGTTTATCAGCTTGATTCCTCTGCCGCATTTTTTTCGGCCGATGAGAGACGCCGGACTCCACCTCCCTCTGAGGCCCCTCGGCGTGGGTTCCTTCGAGATGAGGAAGATTGCCTGGTATATCGTGTAACGATATATAATCACCGGATTTGTGTTGCGACCAAGTCGCAACACGGAGGGGCCGATTACAAAACGAAGCCAAAAACCCCTTTGCTTTCAACGCCGGCGTCTAAGGTAAGCCAAACAAGCCAAACGGTTCATGCCGCCTCCGGCATGGTTGAGACGCAGAACGAATAAGGCGGGCTGGGGCCCGCAAGGCTTTCATGTCGCGCGATCCCGCAAAAAAGAGGCGCCCGAAACATTGCTTCGAGCGCCACCAACCGGAACTAGACTCTGCCAGTTGCTTAGTCCACGGTGCCAAACTGCTTCAAGTCCTCCGGTCCGTCGGCCACGGTGACCACCTCTTTCCCTTGCACCATCTCCCGGACTTTTTCCACTACGTCAGGATTGGCCAGGGTTGTGATGTCGCCGGTAGCCACGTTGTTGGAAATTGCCGCAAGCACGCGGCGCATGAGTTTGCCGGAGCGAGTCTTGGGCATATCAGGAACGATGTGGACCCGCTTCGTCCGCGCAATCTTGCCGATGATGGTTTCAATGGCCTTGACGACTTTGTCGTAGATCTCCTGCGAGGGTTCGATGCCCGGCTGCAGTGCCACATAAACCTCGGGCACGCGGCCTTTGATCTCGTCCACCACCGGCACCACCGCGGCTTCGGCTACTTCCGGAACCGTCAGGCAGGCGGATTCGATTTCCTTGGTGCCCAGGCGGTACCCGGCCACGTTGATAACGTCATCCACCCTGCCCAGGATGCGGAAGTATCCGTCCTTGGCCAGCACGGCCCCGTCGGCGGCAAAATACGGCCAGTCGCGCCAGTTCTTGCTGTTCGGGTCCTTGGCGGGTGGCCCGGGCTTTTGATGTCGCTGGCATCACCTATACCCCGTAAGGTGCCCGTTCTTCGCGTTCTTGGTGAAGAGCCTGCCTTGAGCCGCAACTTCCGGTGCCATTCGAGCGCGTCCGTGACCCACAGATTCCTCTGATGACGAGGGTGAAACAAATGGAGCAGTTGTCGATTTTCGGTCTTCCGAACGACTATCTGATAACAGGATAATGAGCTACGGCTACGTTACTTACAGGAAACGAGCCACAGGCAACAAGGAGGAACTGATGAAATACATCTGTTTGGGTTATCTCGAGCCGGGCAAGTTCGAGAACATGTCTGAGAGCGAGCGCAACACCATGCTGGACGAGTGTTTCAGCTACAACGACGAACTGCGGAAGAACGGACATCTGGTCGGTGAGGAACCTCTTCAGCCCGCCAACACGGCGGTGACCGTGGGTTGGAAGAACGGAAAGGTTGCAGTGACCGACGGTCCCTACGCGGAAACGAAGGAGCAATTGGGAGGAATTCAGGTGCTTGAAGCGCGAGATCTGAATCACGCAATTCAACTCATTTCCCAATCTCCGGGAGTGAAGTTGCAGTGTGGAACCATCGAAATACGCCCCGCGGCGGATCTAAGCGAAATCATAAAGGAGAGCGAGCAGCGACGGCGGAAGGATACCTAGCGTTGAGGGCGGCAAGAATGATGACGGAAAAAAAGATCAGGATCAGGGCCGGCGCTGGTGGCAATGCTGTCTTTCTGCAAGCTCGGTCAGGCTGCCTCTGGTGCGCGGACTGCCTCACGGCATGAACACAGGAATATCAATCAACCTGATTGCCTTGAGGCCTGGGGCCTGAGCGCTCCCACGCAGCGGAAGCTCGGTTTCCTTGGTCTGGTTTAGCGTATTGCCCCGACTTGCCCCGTACTGCCCTTTCTTGCCTCTTGCCAGGTTTTCGCGCCACGTAATAAACTCGCGTTGCAAGCTCGGTGAACGAGCGGATAGTAACAGCTTTTTGTGATGGGGCATTCCTCATGAGGATTAGGGGTGCCTGAGCAAGCTGCAATCCCAGAATAGCCAGTGTCATCTTTCGTCGGGGGTTCAAATGGATGCCAGGACTTTGCGCTCTTGGATTGGCATCGTCGTCTCCATCGGCATTGCGACAAGTGTCCCAAATGGCTTCGGCCAGAACGCGGCGCCGGAAGACGCTAATGCCCAAAAACTCAAGATTTTACAAAAGGCCTCGGCTCCAGTTGGACAATAATCGGGCCGTACGGCAGCGTGCGCAGCACCGTCGAGTTGGTCAACAGTTTGGCCTCAGAGTTTCAATCGGAATATCAGGATTCCAAGGAAGGAGTTCGTGATGAAGCATAAACTGATTTTTATCTTATCGGTCGTGCTGGTAGGGCTCGCCTGTGCCAGCTTAGTCTGGCGCCAGCATAGCGCCACGGCGGCCGCCAGGCAGACGAAACAACTCGCCATGCTTAAGGAGCTGCGCGACCGCGGTGTGCTAAGCGAGGATGAGTACCAAGCCAAAGCTAAGGTCCTCCTGGCGATTGCGCCGGCGGGTTCCCGTTCTTGGGCTGGTACAGACAAGGACAAGGACGACGATATCGACTCGCCCACGTTCGCCGATGCTTCCAAGTCAACCCAGTCCTCCAGCCTGGACAACCGGCAAGTGGCGGGGGACGATGACGGCGGGGCGGCCGGCGGAGCCAGACTGCAGCAGGTGTCGGCATCTGCTGCGCCCCCGATTTCCGGCGCCCAGTCCGGTTCTGCGCAGCAGAACCAGCTTGATTCTCTGCGGGAACTGCGCGAGAACGGCCTGCTGACAGACGAAGAATACCGCGCCAAAGTGCAGGCGCTCACCGCTGGCGCCAGCCAGGCAGCCGGCGCTTTTGCGAATGGCGCCACCCGCACCGTCGAAATCTCTGATCAGCAGTTGGGGATGAGGGCGGCGACGCTGCAAATTCCTGCGGATTGGAAGTTCGCGGGCATCATTGACCGCTCGCGCGGATGCCACGGAACCGGCCCGGAGGCAAAAACCGTAGCGGAAAGTGCGGACGGGCTGACTGGAATCGAGGTCTATCCCAGCCTGGGGTGGACTTATGGGAATGGCAGCGGACGGCAAGCGGCGAATCGGAACGGTTGTGGGCCTATGCCCATGAGCACGGCGGCTGAATTTCTCCAGCGAATTGTGCTACCAACCCTTCGTCCGAATGCAACGCTGGATCAGATCGGCCCTTTATATCCGGAAGGCCAGGCCGCTGTAAGGGATGCCCTGCATAAAATGCAGGAGGGTGCAAACGCGGAATTTAACCAGTTTCGGTCGCTGTATGTGCGGCCCGCTGAACACATCCTGGACGGAGCGATCGCCCGCGTGCACTATACCGTTAATGGTCACGAGGTCGATGAAACCATTGGAACC
Source organism: Terriglobales bacterium (assembly GCA_049521535.1). Taxonomy (GTDB): domain Bacteria; phylum Acidobacteriota; class Terriglobia; order Terriglobales; family Acidobacteriaceae; genus CAZUCM01. The sequence continues at coordinate 5,820 of JBEKOS010000094.1, forward strand.
CGCGTACACTGCGCGGCCAGGTATTTCCGCAACGGTTACCAACCCCGATTCTGCAATTCATATCCCCTGATCATCCTGCGCGCGCCCCGGGGAACCCTGGAGCAAACGCGGCCCCGGCTGCTGGCCATCAATCGGACGTACCGCATGGAACCGGCGTGGGATCAACGCATGGCTATGATTACCAAGCAGCAAAGCGATGCCATGATTGCTAATTCCAACGCGCAATTCCAGGCTTCGCAAGCCGCTTCCCAGCGCGCTGCGGACATCCGTACCCAAACCTGGCAGCAGAACGAACAGGCCAGGGCAGACTCGGTCGCGAATTCCATTAACAACTCTCGCGCCCAGCAGAATGCGATGAACGAATCCGCGCATGCCACGGCGCTGTACGCGGGCGACCAGCGGGCGTTCATCAACCCGCAGAATGGAACAGAATACGACCTGAGCAACAAGTACAGTTATAGCTACCTGAGCCCGGACGGCAGTCACTACGCTCAAACCAACGACGCCACCGCAGGTTCTCCATGGATTGGAGGTACGCAGTTGACGCCGAAATAGCCTGAACTGTCGAACCGTCGATCCTCGAGAAATGTCACTAGTGCCCGCCGGGCCGACGGGAGATGGGCGGCTCATGCAGTCGCAACGCCGCTTTCCTGAGGCGGGCCGATTCCCAATCCGTGCCAATCTGCATAAGTCCGTGGCGAGCGGATATCAGCGAGATCATAAAGGAGAGCGAGCGGCGACGGCGGAAGGATTCCTCGCGTTGAGGGCGGCAAGAATGATGACAGAAAGAAGGATTAGGGGCTTGGCCGGGCTGGCATGGTGGCAATTCTGCCTTTCTGCTGGCTCGGTCAGGCTGCCGCTGGCACGCAAACTGCTTCACGGCATCAGGAAGTGACTCCCGCGCCGGGCACCTCCGCTCGGGTCAAATGGGACACGCTTTATTCATAGCGGAGAGCTTCGGAGGGTGGGGCGGTGATGGCGCGACGTGCGGGCAACAGGCAGGCGAGGAATGCGCTGAGAGCGAGGAGCGCAGCGGCTGCGAACAAACTGCCCGCGGCAAATGCGCATTGCATCCAGCGGGCGAGGACGGCGCCGAGAAAGCTGTCAAAGGAAAGGCCGATCACAATGCCCGCGGACACGCTGACGAGCGCAATGCGCGCGGCGACCCACAGGACGTGCGCGCGCGGCGCGCCGAGCGCCAGGCGGACGCCGAATTCCGTAGTCCGCTGCGCGACACTGTAAGCGACGACGCTGAAGATGCCGACCAACGCGAGCGCGAGCGCCATGGCAGAGAAGATGCCAAACAATATGGAGAAGAGCCGCTGCCGGCTGTACTGCGCGTCGCGCTCGAGGGCTTCGTTGAGGGTGAAGCTGCGGTTGAAGCCGCTGGTGGAGATCTGCTGGTCGGAAGCGACGGAGGCGATAGCGGCGCGGATGGAGTGGAGGTAGGTGAGCGGATCGCCCTGAGTACGGACGAAGAACTGCACGTAGGGCGGCATCACCACGGTGTACGGAAGGTAGATGGCTGGAAGAACGGGACGATCAACCCCGTCGTTGCGCGCATCGCCGACGACGCCGATGATCTGACGCCAGGCGGTGCTTTGCGCCGAGGCGACCTGGTAGCGATTTTGAGGTGTGAGACCGGGAATGCGTAGCTGCCGGCCCAATGTAACTTGAGGGGCATTGGACGAGGAGAGATAGCGCGACACGAAAGCGCGATTGACGACCGCGATGAAGTCTCCCCGGGTATTTTCATCGGTGTTCCAGGTACGACCCTGAAGCGGCGGTATGCGAAGCGCCGCGAAGTATTGCTGATCAACCAGAATCACACGGGCTTGCAACTGCTCGCGATCGCGAGCTCCATCGATGTTGAAGAAGCCTTCAGCGCCCCTGTAGGCGCCCACATAGGGCGGCGCGGCATCGATGCCGGCGGCGACCGTGGAGACACCGGGAAGGGATGCGATCTTCTCCCGGATCTGCTCGATGTAAGCGGTGCGCGCTTCGCGCGACTGAATGCGTTTCCACTTGCCCGGGTCGTGGACGTGCAGCATCACGCCGAGCTTCATGACATTTGCGGGATCGTAGCCCAGCGGCATTCGCATAAGCCGGAGAAAGCTGCGGATGGCGGTGCCCGCGGTGGCCATGAGAAGAAGCGTGAGCGCGACTTGCGCGGCGATGAGAACGCTCCAGCGGTGCTTTGCGGGAGCCGCGGCCACGCCCCTGCCGGTGAGCACATGCGCGGAATCGTTGCGCGACAGGCGCAATGCGGGGACCAGTCCGAAGAGGATGCCGCAGAGCAGCGCGAGCGCGACGGAGAACGCGAGGATGGGAGCGTTGATGCGGACGAAGGATTCGGCTGGAAAGGAATCCGGAGAAAGCAACAAGGGAAGCTTTGCCAGCCAGTAAGACGCAGCCACGCCAAGGATGGCGCCGGTCGAGGAGATGACCGCGGCTTCGACGAGCAACTGGCGGACGATGCGCCAGCGGCTGGCGCCAATCGCGCTGCGGATGGCGAGCTCATGCTGGCGTGTGTGGCCACGGGCCAGCAGAAGGATGGAGCAGTTGGCGCAGCCGATGATCAGCAAGAGCGCCACGCCTCCGAGAAGAAGCGTCAGTGTGCGGCCAGTTTCCTGCCGGTAAGGCGCGATGAGGGGCTGCAGCGCGAGATGCAAGTGAGCGGGAAAGCGCTCGGGATGTTCCGCAAGCTGGCGCACGATGGGCTCGAGCGCCGCGTTGGCGGCGGCCAGCGTGACGTGGGGCCGCAGCCTGATCCACGGTAGGTAGGAGAAGAAGGGAACGTTGGCAAGACCCTGCATTAGACTGCCCGGCAGATAGACATCGCCGACGCCGCTGAGGTCGTTGAATGCGAAGCTGCGCGGCATGACCCCGACGATGCTGTAGGGAGCGTGATCGATTTCCAGCGTTCGTCCGACGACGTGGGGGTCGCCGCCGAAGTGGCGCTGCCAGAAGCGGTAGTTGAGGACCACGACGGAGCGGCCGCCGTTCTCTGCATCGGATGGCTCGATGTTGCGGCCGAAAAGCGGGCGCACACCAAAGAAAGTCCCGGCATTCTCTGTGAGGTAGATCCCCCAGATGTCTTCCGGCAGTGCGCCGCCCGTGATCTCCATGTGCGAGTTGTTGAAGCCCAGCGCCGAATCAACCGGGGCGGCCAGGCGCAGGTCGTCAAGCTGTGCCTTGCTGACGGTAAACCAGCTCCAATCGTCTGGATGTTGCTTGTCGACGATGACGGGGTTCATGATGCGGTCGGCGCCGGCGTAGGGAAACGGGTGCAGCAAGACGGCGTAGATCAACGAGAACATCGCCGTGGTGGCGCCGATGCCGAGCGCGAGCGAGAGCACGGCGACGGCGGCGAAGCCAGGGTTGCGGCGCAGGGCGCGGAGGCCGTAGCGGATGTCTCCGCCTAACTCATCGAAGACGCGGAGGCCGATGGCATCGCGGTAAGTTTCATTTTGGGCGGCGGGCTGGCCGAGGTCGATGCGGGCTTTACGGCGGGCTTCCTCTTCGGGGAGGCCCTGGCGGATTAAATCTTCATGGTAGGCGTCGAGGGTAGCACGAAACTCGTCTTCGACGTCGCTATGGCTGCGTGGCGCGATGGCTTGACGGATGGAGTGCCAGAGCTCGCAAATCGCGGCGGGGAAACTCATATCTCGTCCGTCTTCTTGTCGAGAATGCCGGCGACGACAGCCGCCATGTCGATCCATTTGGCGGTCTCGGCCTTGAGCTGACGCCTGCCTGAAGCGGTAATCGAGTAAAAACGGGCGCGGCGATTGTTCTCCGACTCACCCCACTCGCCTTCGATCCAGCCCCGGCGCTCAAGACGATAGATGGCGGTGTAGAAGGAACCCTGCAGGATTTCGAGGCGCTCGCCGGAGATCTGCTGGATGCGCAGCAGGATGCCGTAGCCATGCAGCGGACCGAGCGAGATCGCCTTAAGGATGAGCATCTCGAGCGTGCCCTGCGGGAGTTCAACCGGTTTCGTCAACCTCTCTCCTATCTGGGAAAGGAGTATACGCGCTTTCTCCATTCCCGTCAAGCCTCGACCGGCGCGAACAGATGGCCGCCACTCACAGACCCGCCCATCGGCCACGTAGGCCGGCGTTCCGCTGAGAGCAATGCCCCGCACGAAATGCGGAAAGGGCGTACAGCGCTTTAGGCTGCGTGCGGCCCGGACGTTGTCCTCGCGGTGCGCGGCAACCTGCACAAACATGCAGGGTGGCTACAGGCCGGGTTTTCCAAAAGCGCTGTGCTTGAAGGGCAGGTGCGCCTCTGCCGTGCATCCGCCGCCCGGACTGGCCGTCCATTCCATCCGGCCACCGAGGCTCTCGGCGCGTTGCCGCATGCTAGGGATGCCGTTGCCGCCGTTTCTTCCTTGCGCGCCGCCGGGGTCGTCGATTCCGCAGCCGTTGTCTCGCACGCGGAGCAGGATTTCCTGGCCGGCCACTTGGAACTCCGCCACCACCGCCGTGCAGCGCGAGTGACGGGCAGCGTTGTGAATGCACTCCTTGAAGATCAGAAGGATTTGCCGCCTGGCTTGCAGGCTTAATTGCAAAGGCGGGATCTTGTCCGGCGCGCGCAATTCGAAGCCGATCTCCTGAGACTCCAGGAGATCGATCGCAAACTCGCGCATCCGGCGAATGAGCGAGTCCACCCCCTCCGGCTCCGCGCGGATCGACCAGACCACGTCGCTCATCGAGTCGGCTACCTCCCGGGCCAGCGTAGCGACCCGGTCCAACCGGTCGTCAGGCTGCGACTGACCGGGATTCCGGTCTACGCGCGCCACCTCGCTCAATACGGCAATCTGCGACAGGCTGGCGCCGATATCGTCGTGCAAATCGGTGGCGATCGCCGTACGCATGCGCTCCAGGTTCACGGCCTGCGCTACGCGGTAGCGGTGCGCCGCCAAAACCAGGGAAGCCATTCCAGCCAAAGCCAGGGCCTCAAACCACCAGCGCCTCCAGAACGGCGGCAGAACCGTGAAGGCGATTTCCGCGGAAGCCACGCTTTCCCGGCCCTCTGAATCCACTGCCTTGACCAGGAAGCGGTAGCCGCCCGGTTCCAGCGCCGCGTAATTGACCGTGTGCTCCCGGGTGTCGTGCCAAGTCTCACCCGTCCCTTCCAATTTGTACCTGTAGCGCAGGCTCTCGCCCGGTTCGTTGTTAAAACCAGCGAACGTGACGTGAAGCTGATTCCGCGACGGTTCCAACTCCGGCGGCTGTAGGAACGATTCTCCAGCTTGCGAAACCGGATAGCGCCGGCC
>JBEKOS010000095.1:0-11082 GCA_049521535.1 Terriglobales bacterium
GCAGGGAAATGCGACCGGGGCATTCGGTGACAGCGGTACTCAGTGACTCGGTGACGCGGGGACTCGGCTCTCCTGGGCATCCTTTATTTGGTCCGGTGCACGAGGCCGCCGAGGTAGCTCTTGAACGCGCTGGTACCGGGCGCGGCAATTTCGAAGTTGACCTTGAGTACGTCGGGCGCGGTGCTCACGTAGGAAAGCCGGAAGGTGGGAGCGTTGGGAGCTGGGTCACTCACCAGGGTAAGCGTCTTGCCGTCCGGGGAGAAGCTGGGCGTGTAGTTGATCACGTGCCCTTCGTTGTCGAAGTAAACCGCGCGGACATGTCCGTGTTCTGCGTAAACCACCATCAGATCCTCATGTAGGGTGGCCGGACGGCCTCCGCTGGCGGGATACTCTGTGTGATTTCTTCTTACCAGCACGCTGCCCTGCAAATCGGGCTTGAAGGAGAAACTGCCGCTGCCTTCTCCGGGATTTCCGCTGCCGGTTCCCGTCCAATCGCCCATCACCATCTTCCAGGCATCCCAGTTGGGCTTGTCATCCTGCGAAAATGCCAGGACGCCCGAGAACAGCAGGATTGCTGCCAGGGACAACGCTCTCCGCTTCATTCGATTGCTCCTTGTTGAGTATTACTCTAACCCACGGACCTCGGCAGTAATTACGAATCCTGCGCAATGCGCTAAGATTCTAGGCAGATGGGCGGCCGGACGCCTTTTGACGAACGATTGCGCCGGCGCTCGCGTGAGCCTCTTTCGATTCCCGGCTTCGCGCATAGTGGGGGATCTATGCAGCTACGGCGATCCGCAATCGTTTTGTTTGCCCTGCTGATGCCGGCTACGGCGGCGACGGCGCAAGGCCCGGCGGCAGCGTCAAAGTGCGTGGAGTGCCACAGCAAGGTCACGCCCAATATCGTTTCCGACTGGAAATTGAGCAAGCACAGCCATGCGGATGTGACTTGCGCTAGCTGCCATGGCGACCTGCACCAGTCCGCAGGAGATGTGTCCAACGTCAAGATCCCGACACCGGATACCTGCGCAACCTGCCACCAGACGCAGGTGGAGCAGTACAAGAAGGGAAAGCATTCGCTGGCCTGGTCTGCGATGAAGGCGATGCCGACCATCCATTGGCAGCCGATTGCCATGATCGAAGGGGAAAAGGGCTGCGGTGGGTGCCACAAGATCGGACTGAAGACGCCCGCCGATATCGCCGAGATGCGCGAGAACGGTTCGTGGTACGGGGCGGCGGCTTGCGACTCCTGCCACACGCGCCACACCTTTTCGACAGAAGAGGCCCGCCAGCCGCAAGCCTGCGAGAGTTGCCACATGGGCTTCGATCATCCGCAATGGGAGATGTATTCCGGCTCCAAGCATGGCGTGCGGAACGAGCTTAAGCAGCTCAAGGTATTGCCCGCGGATGCCTCGGCCCCCACCTGCCAGACCTGCCACATGCAGAACGGGAACCATGAGGTGCGCACCGCCTGGGGATTCCTGGCCGTTCGCCTCCCCATGCCGGAAGACAAGGTGTGGGCCGCCGATCGGGCCACGATTCTGCAGGCGCTCGGGGTGCTTGACCCGGCAGGCCAGCCCACCAAGTTGCTGGACACCGTCAAAGCCGCCGATGTGGCCCGCCTGACGCAGGAGGACTGGCAGGCCGAGCGCGACAAGATGATCAAGACCTGCAACCAGTGCCACTCCGTGAATTTCGCGCGGGAGGAACTGGGGCGGGGAGACGCTTTGATCCGCGATGCGGATCACCTGATGGCAGAGGCCATCCGCATCGTTGCCGGCCTCTACCGGGATGGGGTGCTGCCGAAGCCGAAGAACTATGCCTATCCATTTCCCGACCTGCTCACGTTTCACGATGCTCCGACGGTGGTTGAACAGAAGCTATTTGTGATGTACCTGGAACACCGCATGCGCACCTTCCAGGGATCGTTTCACGCCAGCCCGGACTATGCCATGTGGTACGGATGGAGCGAGATGCAGCGCGATTTGACGGAGATCAAAGAACTTGCCGCCGGCATGCGGAATCGGGCTGCACCGGCAAATTCAAAGTGAAGAGATTCTTGGTCCGCAATAGTCGTACAAACCGACTGACGCGGGTTCGGGCTCAGCAGGCAACGATTAGAGGGGCTGCGTGAAAGCTCGATTCGCAGTCGTCCCGCTGTCTTGCTGAAGTCCGCCAACGCCAGCAGCGTTCTTTGCCGCGCTGGCGCTGGCGTGGCTGACCTCTCCCGCGCGCGCCGGGAAGCATCTTTGCAACTTCTCATTAATACAGAGATTCTTCAGCCACGCCAAGTCTCGCGCGGCCAAACCCCTCGCGCGGATTTGGCGGGCTTCAGAATGACAAGGGTTGGGAGCTGCACAAGCATTCGGAACCTCACCCACGTGAGCGCGCCCGGGAACCACCACACTTCGGGGAACTCGCAGGAAAGGCGGAAAGAAGCAGCACGTAGCGAGAGGCTCAGAGTCTATCTTGTGGGTCTAGTCGTCTGCGTGACTCCATTGGCGAAGATTATCATTACACTAATTCCATGGATCGTTTGAAGCGCCTTTTCGAGCAACATTTTCGCATGCCGGTGGAACACGTCCGATCATTGCAAGGTGAACTTGGAGGATCGGGGCGCAGGCTCTTCCGGTTAAGCGGAGGGAAGGTGAGCTCGATCGGCGTGCGGTACGATGTGCGCGAAGAAAACGTCGCTTTTCTGGAATTCTCCCGCCATTTTCGGAAGCACGGGCTGCCCGTGCCCGAGATCTATGCGGAGGACCTGGATCATGGCGCCTACCTTGAGGAAGACCTGGGAGACGTCACCCTGTTCGAATTCCAGTCGCAGCATCGCCGCGGCGAGATCATCGAACCTGAGGTCTTCGAGGCGTATCGAAGAACGATCGTCGCGCTGCCCCGATTCCAGATTGAGGCGGGCCGCGATCTGAATTACAAGGTCTGCTATCCCCGCGGAAATTTCGATCGCCAGTCCATGCGCTGGGACCTGAACTATTTCAAGTACAGTTTTCTGCGCCTGGCCGGTATCCCCTTCAACGAGCAGGCGCTGGAAGACGATTTCAGCCGCCTGACGAAGTTCCTGCTGGGCGCGCGGCGCGATTTCTTTCTGTATCGCGATTATCAGTCGCGCAACGTAATGCTGCGCCAGGGGCAGCCGTACTTTCTCGATTACCAGGGAGGGCGCAAGGGGGCGCTGCAATACGACGTGGCATCGCTTTTGTACGATGCGAAAGCCGACCTGCCTCCGGAATTCCGGCAGCGTCTGCTGGACGAGTACCTGGACGCGTTGCCGGCCTTCGTGGATTGCCCGCGCGACGTCTTCATGCAGCATTACTATGCCTTTGTTTATATCCGCATCATGCAGGCGCTCGGCGCCTACGGATTTCGCGGGTTCCACGAAGGCAAGGCGCATTTCCTGAAAAGCGTCCCGTATGCCCTGAAGAACCTGCGCTGGCTGCTGCACCACACGGCGCTTCCCATCGAGCTTCCGGCTCTGCGGGATGCCTTCCACGGCATCCTGGCTTCCGCCAGGCTGCAAAATCTGGACGCGGAGGCGAACGGCGTCCCCGCCACGCGCCGCTCATGCGAGCGGCGGGGTGAGAATCCCCTGATCGTGACCATCTTCAGCTTCTCCTACCGTCGCGGCGTGCCCCAGGATGACGATGAAAGCGGGAACGGCGGCGGCTTTGTCTTCGACTGCCGCAGTCTTCCGAATCCCGGCCGCGAAGCGCACTTCGAGACGCTTACCGGCAGGGATGAGGCGGTGATGGAATACCTGAATCGCCAGGAGAGCGTGCATCAGTTTCTGGCCGGCGTGAGGTCGCTGGTGGATGCCAGCGTAAGCAACTATCAGCAGCGCGGATTCCGGAACCTGATGGTGTCGTTCGGATGCACGGGTGGGCAGCACCGCTCGGTGTATCTGGCTGAACGCCTGGCGCAGCACCTGCGGAGCCGCGACGGGGTCGAGGTCATCGTGCGGCATCGCGAACTCGAGGGTTCGGGGGTGCAGGGGGCGGGGGCGAAGCGCGACGGAGAGGCCGCCCATTCGGGAAGCGGGCAATGAAGGCGATGATTCTGGCCGCCGGACTGGGCACGCGGTTGCTGCCCCTGACCGAGGATCGCCCGAAGGCGCTGGTGCAATTGGGCGGGCGCACGCTGCTCGAGATCGCGCTGCTACGTCTGCGGGAACTTGGCATTCGCGAAGTCATCGTGAATGTACATCATTTCGCCGCCATGGTGATCGAGTACTTGCGCAGCAATGAGGGCTTCGGCATGCGCATCGAAGTCTCGCGCGAGGAAACTCTGCTCGATACCGGCGGCGCCTTGAAGCAGGCCGGCTGGTTCTTTCTTGCGGACCCGGCGTCGGACGAGCCGTTTCTGCTGCATAACGTTGATGTGATACACGCCATCGATCTGGCGCGCATGGTGCATTGCCACGAGCAGCGTGGGGCCCTGGCGACACTTGCCGTGCAGCAGCGCGCCAGCTCGCGGTATCTGCTGTTCAATGAGGAGGGCGAGCTCTGCGGACGGAGATTGGGCCGCGACGGTAGCGCCCAGATGGCTCGTGTTTGCGAGCGGCCCCAGGCGCGGGCGTTTTCCGGAGTTCACGTGATCTCGCCCCGCCTGCTGGCGATGATGACGGAGACCGGCGCATTCTCCATCGTTGACCTCTATTTGCGGCTGGCCGCGCAGGCGCAGAAGATCGTCGCATTTCGCACGGATGGATCTTACTGGCGAGACGTGGGCACTCCGCAAAACCTGGCCGAAGCGGAAGAGGATGCACGCCAGCAACTGGTGAATTTCTGACCGCAGCGTCCCCGTCCGGCAGGGTTCAGGGCGTGGGCTACACGTGGAAAAGAATACGCGAAGTGCGGAAGTGCGGCAGCGGTAGAGATCGGGACCGCTCCCGAGCAAAATCTGGCTGTTCTTCCCTGTCCGCTTTTATTCACGTCCTTCGCGTCAGTGCTGTATACAATTGAGTCGCAGTTCTAAGGCGGTTCTTACGACGGAGGTTACGATGAAAACCGGGGTATTTTGGCGGAAAGACCGTCAGTCGTCCGACGTTCCAGATGTACTGCCAGTGAAGCACAAGGCCGGTTTCGTTGGGTGCGCGGTGGCCGGGAGTTCGAAAACACCTTGTGTGATTTTCCGGCTGAGCGTGCTATGCCTGGTTTCGATTTTGCCATTGCTCGCCGTCTTGCCGGCTCACGCACAAGCGCAATACACCGAGAGCGTGCTTTACAGCTTCACGGGCTACCCTACTTCAGAACCTCTGGCGGGCTTGATCTCCGACTCCAAAGGCAATCTCTACGGCACAGTATTCTCGGGCGCCGAGGGTCAGGGATCGTGTTTGAACGGCGATTATGGCTGCGGCGCGGTGTTCGAGCTCAGTCCGCCGACCACCTGTACCGGCTCATGGACCGAGACGGTGCTCCACTACTTCGACGGCGGAAGCGCCGGAGACGGGGGACTTCCCTCCGCGGGCCTGGTTTTTGATTCCAAGGGCAATCTTTATGGGACCACGATGGAGGGAGGTGCGCATAACCTTGGCACCGTTTTTGAGCTGAGCCCGCCCAGCAGCGCCGGCGGGTCGTGGTCGGAAACCGTGCTCTACAGTTTTTGCTCGGTGGGCGGGTCCTCGTGCACAGACGGCGAAGAACCCCAGGCGGGTTTGATCCTCGACGCCAAGGGCAATCTCTACGGGAACGCTGGTGTTACCTTCGAGTTGAGCCCGCCCAGCACCGGCAGCGGCGCTTGGACGGAACAAGTGCTCGCCGGCGGCACGGGTTCGCTTGGTGGTCTTGTTTTTGACTCCAAGGGCAATCTCTACGGCACCTCGTATGAGGGCGGCGCGGCTGGCTTCGGCACGGTATTCGAGTTGAGCCCGCCCGCCAGCGGCAGCGGTCCGTGGACGGAAACCACGCTCTGGACTTTCGCCGGCGCTCCCGGCGACGGGGAATTGCCGTACTCGGTCCTGATTTTCGATTCCAAAGGCAATCTCTATGGCACTACCTCTTATGGTGGCAACAGCGACAACGCTGCTTGTGTGAATGCGCCCTATAAAGGCTGCGGTACGGTCTTTGAGGTGAGCCCGCCCAGCAGTGGGAGCGGACCGTGGACTGAGAAATTACTTTGGAACTTCGCGGGCCCGCCGGGCGACGGGGACTACCTGATCGGCGGACTGATATTCGACTCCAAGGGCAATCTCTATGGCACCGCCGAATTAGGCGGCGCGGGCGACGCAACGGACTGCGGGGGCTCTAACTGCGGCCTGGTTTATGAGTTGAGCCCGCCCAGCAGCGGCAGCGGGCCATGGACCGAGAGCATTCTATGGAACTTCGCCGGTGCACCGAGCGACGGGTCGTGGCCCTATGCGGGCTTGATCTTTGACTCCAAAAGCAATCTCTACAGCACAACCTATACCGGCGGAACGAACAACGCGGGCACGATATTCGAGTTAATGCCAAAGATTGCTACCGCCGCGGCCCTAAGCGCAACGCCAGCGAGCGTCGCTTACGGCTCCAGCGGCCCGGTCGTGATGACGGCTAAAGTCACGCCCTCTGCTTCAGGCTGCTTCACGGCCAGTGGCGCCGTCAACTTTTTCAATGGCTCCGCTCAGGTGGGAAGTGTGACCCTGACTGGCGGCACTGCGACTTTTGACTACAACCCCAGCAGCCTGGCGGCGGGGACCTACTCGCTGACTGCGGTGTACGCGGGAAATAGCAACTTCACCGGCTCAACTTCGGCCTCCCAGACGTTAACGGTGACAACGGTTACGACCACGACCACGGTGGATTCTGCATTGAATCCCTCCAATTCGGGAGAAGCCGTGACCATCGGCGCGACGATCTCTCCCGGCTCCCCGGCGCCCACAGGAACCGTGGATTTTACCTCCAACGGCACGGTGATTCCGGGTTGTTCCGCGGTGGCCGTGCCCTCTTCGGCAACGGCGCTTTGCACGGCGACGGGACTGGCCACGGGTGCAGACCTGATCAAGGCCGTTTATTCCGGCGACCACAACTACATCGGGAGCAACGGGACGCTGACCCAACAAGTCAATGCCGATGGCCGCACGGCCAGCAAAACCACAATCACACCCAACCTGAATCCGAGCGCCTCCGGCCAGCCGGTAGCGCTCACGGCTAGTGTGACGCCCTCCGCTTCGCCGGCGCCGACTGGAAGCTTGGCTTTCACCAGCAACGGCAATGTCATTTCCGGCTGCAGCGACATCGTCATTTCCGCTTCAAATACGGTCAACTGCACGACATCCGCATTAACCGTCGGCACCGATTCGATCGTGGCCGCCTACTCCGGCGATAGCCATTACGCCGCCAGCGCCGCCGGGTTCTCGCAAATTGTCACGGCGACGGCAACACCGATGCAATTCGTGGCCGTCACTCCCTGCCGGGTGGTGGATACGCGCAACGCGAACGGTACCTTCGGCGGACCCGCCATCTCCGCGGGCACATTTCGAACATTTCCAATTTCATTGGGAGCCTGCACTATTCCCGCGACCGCTCTGGCCTATTCGCTGAACGTAACCGTAATCCCATCCGGGCCCCTGGGCTATCTGACGGCGTGGCCGGGCGGGACTACCCAACCCTTGATCTCCTTGTTGAATTCCACTGACGGTCGCATCAAGGCAAATGCCGCGATCATGGTGGCGGGGGCATCGCAGGGAGCAGTCAGCGTCTATGCGAGCAACACCACGAATGTGGCGATTGACATCAATGGCTACTTTACTCCAGCCGGCAGCTCGACGCTGGAATTCTACCCGCTGACCCCATGCCGTGTGGTTGATACCCGGCGGGGTGACGGTGCGCTGGGCGGGCCTTCGCTGATCGCTGCCACGGAACGCGATTTCCCGGTGCAATCCGGCGTCTGTAACATCCCGAGTACGGCGCAGGCATACTCTCTCAATTTCACCGCCATTCCGCCGACCGGGGGTGCGCTCGGCTATCTGACGGTGTGGCCGCAGGGAGAAGCCAGGCCGACGGTATCCACGCTGAACGACCTCACTGGTACCATCGTGGCCAATGCCGCCATTGTGGCGGCGGGAACGGGCGGTGGGGTGGCAGTGTATCCCAGCAACGATACCAATCTGGCGATTGATGTGAACGGATATTTTGCCGCGCCAGGGTCGGGCGATTCATTGTATTCGCTGGTTCCGTGCCGCGTGCTCGATACGCGCACCGCCAGCGGTGAATTTAGCGGCGAGCTCGCGGTCAACGTGGCCGGCAGCGCCTGCGCGGCTCCAAGCGGCGCCCAGGCCTATGTTTTCAATGCAACCGTGGTGCCCGACGGCGACCTCGGTTACCTCACGCTGTGGCCCGACAGCGAAACGCAGCCGGTGGTATCAACACTGAACGCCGTAGATGGCGCGATCACTTCTAACATGGCGCTGGTGCCGAATAAGAACGGAGAGATTGATGCCTATGCCAGCGGTACAACGCAACTGGTACTTGATCTCTATGCCTACTTTGTCGGTTCGCTGACCGGCTCAACCTGGGCTTTGACGGCAACTTCTTCGGTCAATGGAGATGTCCTTCAAGGCAACCTCGCCCTGTCGCAAAGCGGCAGCAGCGTGACTGGTACCCTGACCTGTACCAGTGAGACGAATGGTTGTCCAAGCAATCCGACGATGAGCGTCAACGGGATGGTTTCAGGCACCAACGTTTCCTTTACTGTTGCGGGTGCCTGTAGTGGAGCTACCTCCGTCACGCTGACCGGCACAATCGTTTCTGGTGGGAGTTCCATGTCGGGGAGCTACTCTCAGCCGGCCGGCGGAAGCTGCAACGCTGATACGGGGACCTGGTCTGCTATTCCGGAATAGAAAACAAGTTGCCTGACCTGCAAATTGAAAAGTAGCCTCCTCCGGGTCTGCATGCGGGCTCCCTGCGTTCACAAAGAGCGTACTGGCTAAGGTCCGAAGATCAAGCCGCACAAAGGTCGACTGTGCGACCGCATCGCCGTTGGCTGCCACCCTGGCGCTTTACTGTTCAGAACTCCACTCTGGCTTGCAGCGTGATCATACGCGGGATGCTGTCGCCGCCCAATCCCGGGGTGCCCCGCCCCACGCTGATTTGCGCAGGGTGGGATTGCACCCGTTCCATGCCGGCTTCGACGGCGACCAGCGCGCGAAGGAGATAAACAGATACTGCCGCGACCTTGGGCTAGTGAGCCTTTTCCATCGCAACCGCGCGCGGAAACAGGATGTTGTTTTCGAGATGGATGTGCTGGTGGAGATCGCCTTCAAAGTCCGCCACAGCCTGGTACAGAGTCTGGTAGCTGACGCAGGCATCGGCCGGAGCCACATAGGCGTTGCTGGCTTCCCGCATCGCGCGCAACGCGTTGCCCGCGGATTCGTGTTCGTGTTCCATCATGGATACCGGATTCTGTACCGTGCCGAAAGGCGCTGGCATGATTGGTTCGTGCGCAATCGCAGCCTCTTCCATCCTGATGATGTACGGAAACAGCACCATCTCTTCCTTCATCATGTGAGTGGTCAACTCTTGGGCGAGCCCTTGGAAGAGCGTGCGAATCTGCAAAAGCTCAGGATGGTTCTTGCCGTGTACCGAGCAAACCTTGTGAAAGAGAGGACCCAAACGGCCGATCTCCTCACGGGTGTACTTGTGATGGGTGTTCTGGATGTGTGCGATCAGATCAGCCAGAGCTTCGGTTTGCGAATTGTGCTCTGCTCTTACGGCACTGGCCGACTTCTCGCCCTGTTCCAGGGCCTGCAGCACCTCATCGATCCTCAGATTCGCAGCCTGGCAGGCTTCGTCGAGGGGCTTGTTGCCGCCGCAGCAATAGTCAATGCCCAGCTTTTCAAACACTCTGGTGGCGCCCGGTTTTTCCAGAGCCAACTCCCGCACAGTTTTTTCGGTGGTAACGCTCATGTGATCCTCCTGCGAGCCGGTTAAAGTTTCCGGTCACACTCAATGAATCAACAGTAGCGGAGCCTGGCGATTCTGCCGATGACTTTTGTCACACCTCGCCAGGCGCGCATGCGCGATGTAGATTTTCACGCCGGAGGAGACGCGCTAGAAATTCATTCTGCGGAATGCCGTTCGGCCTCGAGAGCCTTCAGGTTGCAGATCATCAGGATTCGTCCTTCGATGTTGAGCATCCCTTCGGCTTGCAGGCGGGAAAGATTGCGGGAGACGAGTTCGCGTACGGTGCCAATCTGCGACGCAATCTCCTGGTTGCTGACCGCAAGGGTGATTTCCACTCCCTGGCTCGTGCGCTTGCCCTCCTTTTCTGCCAGACGCACGAGATAGGAGGCAAGCCGGTGCCGTACGGTGGTGAAGGACAGTTCCTCGATGATTCCGACCAATCGCCGCAGGCGCGCCCCGACCATCTGCAACACCTTGAGCGCGACCTGTGGGTACGCCAGGCACAAGGCCTGAAAATCCTTTTTGCTCACGAACAGCAAGGTCGCGTCGTCGATCGCGGCGACCGAAGCCGGATAGTTTCCGCCGTCAAACACCGGAAGCTCTGCAACGGAATGGCCCGGCCCATCAATGCTAAGTACCTGCTCCCGGCCTCCGGCAGAGCTCTTGAAAATACGGACGTGGCCCTTCTCAACGACGTAAAGGCCGGAGCACGAATCGCCCTCCGCGAAGACGATCTCACCCGCGGCGTAGCGGCGGGGAACTGCACGCTGCGCCAGGAAAGCCAACTCGCCCTCGGCCAGACCGGAGAAAATCTGCGCCTTGGCGAGCGCTTGCCCAACGGTGGATTTGGCTTCCGGCACCAGAGTATTGTAACGGACGGTTTGGGCGAAACCTTAAGAAGTGTTTTTGTTGCGGCTCACTGCTGCGGCTGTTACATCGTGCTACGATTGATATATTGAGGATGGGTACCACAATGTTTTCCTGCCGAGAGGCGAGACGTGGCTGAAGGCGACCTTTCCGGCTCATCCACGACAGGCGGCCTCCCGGTCGATTCCTCACTGGGTCCGGCGTTGCAGTCGCTTCGGGCGCCGATTCAAGTCTCGCCGGTGAATCTGCGGACCGTATACGTCAGCGCCGTTTCGATTCTGCTTGCGGGTGCCGCCGCCCTGGTCGCACGGCTCCTGGTTTC
>JBEKOS010000096.1:0-11082 GCA_049521535.1 Terriglobales bacterium
TCGTCACGTTCAAGCCAGCGACCGGAATCCGCAACTGACATAAGCTCCTCAATTGAGTTGACCATCCGTTGCGAGCAATCCCGCCAGCGCAATGGGGCTTCGCCGGGTTGAAGCTGTTTTCCCTGTGGCAGCGACCTCGCTGGTTCGCCCCGCAGTGCTCGTCCCACCGCTTCCACCAGTGAAGAGATGCCTTCAAAGGAAACCAGCAGGCCAGGCAATCGACAAATTCCTGCAATTTCCTCCCAGAGTTCGGATTGCCGAACAATTACACTCCGGCCGTAGGCTAATGCCTGCACGACGGGCATTCCGAACCCTTCATAAAATGAAGGAATGACAACGGCACGAGCCGTCGCCATTAGCTGGTGTATTTCTTCGTTGTCGATGTATCCGCTTTCCATGGCGACGACGTTTGGACCGGCAAATTCAGGAATTCCAATCGCCACAAATTTTTCGAATGGGAAAGCATCGACGAGAAGCTTGAGAGTGCGTCGCACGTCCTTATGATCATAGTTGTTGCCAAGCACCAGAATATGATCGCCCGCGGTTTGGCGGCGCGCTGAGGGTTCTACCTGCTCGTCCTCCGCCACGCTGTGGTGCGTGACACATTCCGCAACCGGCGGGTGCAGGGGGAATCGCGTGACAAAGCGATTCCGGGTATACCTCGAGTTAAAAAAGAGCACATCCGCAAAGCGAGCGGCGAAGCCCCAAAGAGGTCCGAAACTCTCATCACAGGCGTATAAGATGTCCCACGCAATGGTATCGAGGATGTTAAATCCAACAACTAGAGCGATTCGGTGCAGTTCGGCCACCGTCGATATCGCAAAAGGCTGATTGAGTAAAATTCCCGCTGTATAGGTCTCCGTAGGGACATCATTGAACACCGTGAATTTTGGCAACAGTCGCTGAAGACCAAAGAATTCAGCCGCGGGAGCCGACGCCAACACATCGAATCGCCACCGCCCTTTTAGTTCGTGGAAGCCCTGCAAAAAGCCGAGAATGCAGTGTGCCGTACCATTATGTCTGGTAATCATGCCGCGGCAGTCCAGCAGCATGTGGCGACGTTCGCCTGCGTCAGTTGCATAAGCCCGTGCGAGCAACCGTTCGAGCCTGCGCTGGGGGAGATTTGAACGCTGGCGGTCTGCTCTTATGATTTCAGGATAGAGAGTCTGGAGCCGATCCATATCCTCCCGCGACGGCAATGGATATACGCGGTCATACGCCAACTGAGATGCTGCCGCGCTATGATTGCACACCAGATTCCGATAGCCGCGCCGACGTGCCTGAGTGAGCAGGAGCCTAAGCCGACCTGCAATGGAAGTGAGACCAATCTCAACCGACTCCATCTCCATGACCACCTGACGCCGGATGATCAGGAATACTGAAAGAAACTCGGGCGTTATCGTTCGCGGGGGAAGAAGCAACAGGCCGGCGCGCGGCACATTTGCGGCTGGCTGGACGCCATTTAGATCACCAGGCAAGGGCCAAACCAGGTCGGTATCCGCTTCGGCAAAGCGCGGTTGAAGGGTGCCAAACATCGGATCGCGGTCGAATTCGCCAATTAATCGCCTTATCAGCTCATTGCCCGGCAGCAAAGCGTCCAGGACAATGACTAGGTGATGCCCGAGCCTCCCGGCTTTCCTGATCGCTCGGTCGAATGCCCCCGGAGCGCTCGTCGGCGCAACGGTGGGTACATCCAGGTTGGCTGCTTCCCCGTAATATTCGACTTCTCGATTCGCCAGCAAGGTGACGGAGGCCGCAGTCGTGGCAAGTCCCGTTTCCCGAATCAGCGCGTCAACGTACTTCGAAAGCGCTGCACGGTCAAGATCCGCCGAAGACAAATCAATAAGCACGTCATAAGGGAATGCATTCGCCGAATGTTCCTCGCTGCACTCACCCACGAATGGAGGCACGATGATAGAAGTACCCTCCGCCATTTGCATCGTGTTCTGCCGCCCGTTTTCGCGCATGTCCATCAGGTCTACTGTGCCGTCAAACTCTCCAATTTCGTGCCCAGCGCCGCATATACAGCGTCTGCAGAGAATCTGTTTTGAATATTCGCAAGTTCGTTTGCCAGTGTCTTAAGTGCACGGTCATCCGAACAAAGATCGATGACTTGGCGTGTAAAACTGTACCAATCTGTCGCCACATGGCACAGCTTCCGCATTTCCGGATCGACACCGTCGACGCCTGAAGGCCACGTTACCAGTGGGCGAAGGTGGCACAAGGCTTCGATAGTCTTGATCTTCAAACCCGTTCCAGCCACTGCGGGATTGATCACAACTCGCGCTTCCGCATATGCTGCGGACAAGTCGTCAACCAGTCCCAGGATCTTAATAGCAGGATCATCGGCTTCCATTTGCATGCCGACGGAGCCAACGATCCGAAGCTCGGCATCGCGCACTTCGCGCTTGATGATCGGCCATGCAAATCGCAGGAAATCACGAAGCCCTTTCGTGTTCTGGGGATTGCCCGATGCAACCAACAGAATCACCGGTCGAGTACTGGGAGCGATGGCGGAAACCACCGGGTCAAAGTCGATTCCCACGGTAACCACAGCCTTGCCCGATGCCAGGCGGCGAAGCTCCCCAGCTTCATCTTCCTGAATGGCAATCACCAGGTCTGCCCCTTCCAGCAAGCTCCCCTCTTCCTCCGGCGTCAGGCAAAGACCATCCTTGATATCGAACCGGGATACTTTGTCGTATTTGGTGGAAAAAACATCGTGAGTATCCACCACCTTCACCGATTCGGCCCGCAGCAATGGCAAGACGCGTGCCATAAATACGTACTCAAGTTGGAAGATATTGGGCCGCAACGTCACGTCGAGATGGGTGAGAACCTCCAACAAAATATCCGGACAAAACGTACGCAGGATCGGAAGCATACGCGCCTTAGCTTTCGAACCAACGCCCTCCTCCACAAGGCGCTTGGCAAAGTCAGTCGGCGTTCGCCCGGCCAATCCTCGAATCGCTTCATCGCCGTCAGCCAGGCAGTAGGATAGGGTGCCGTCGCGCTGACACACAATCAGATTGGAATACACCGAGGATAGTGCCTCCAACTGCTGAACCGAGACCGACTGATCCGGCAATGGGCAGATCACGAGGAAGACCTCAACACCGTGAGCGTCAAGCCAACTTAGCATCCGGTGAATGCGATATTCATTGCCGGCCCGGGAGGGATAAGGCAGGACATGGGTGACGCAAATGAGGCGCCGACGATAGTCCCGAAGGGGTTGCGTATCCGATCGATCCGCGCGAGCGGCAGCGCAAGCGCTGAGCACGATCTTCCTTCGTCGCTTGCTCTTGCTTTCAACAGCGCTGAAAGCTCGCTGCAGCCAGTTACCTGGCTGCCCATCGACATCCGCGTTGGATTCCGGATGCTTCGAAAGCAAGGCATCTCCAGGGTGAAACGGTCTGGGCGAGCGTCCTTCGCTAGCTCCATGCCGAAGAAAATGCGCAAGCGGATTTCCGCCCGACTTTGCCACATCGGTATTCTGGCGTAAATACCAGTCGCAATTGAAGCGAGGGCTCGGGTCGCGTCCTTCCTGCCCGCCAAAACGCAGGAAATGGAGGAGCGGATTCACTCCTGCATTCACCACGTCGGGGTTCTGCCTAAGATACCAATCGCTATCAAAGTAGGGATTCGGATCACGCCCTTCGATTGCACCCCCTAACAGATAGTGCTTCAAGGGATTGATTCCAGCCGCTGCGACGTCTGGATTCTGCTGCAAGTACCAGGCGCTATCGAAAACTCCGGACGCGGCGACGAAACGTTCCTCGCGGAACAGTCGGAATCGCTCCCGGAAATGCTGTAAACGCTGGCGCGAATGGCTTGAGGCTCGCGGCGCCAGAATTCTTTGCCGTATCCGGTAGTAGATCGACAGCAGCTTCCATCCAAAGGAAGAGTAAATCTGGTTTAGCACAGCCGATTTGGCTCGCAGTTCCTCGGCAGTCTTCTCGTAATTGACTCGGAGCTCCACCGACTCATTGGTAGTTTTCCTAAGCGCGGCCAGAGCCTGGGAATGATCTCGCTGCGACGCTTCGATGTCTGAGGCCATTCGTAGGTGGTTTTCTCGAAGCGATTCCAACTCGGCAATAGTCTGGCCGTGGCCTAGCCGTAGCTCGGTGAGCTGTGCATCCAACTGCACCGTCCGAACTCGAAACTGATCGCGCTCGTGAACAACCTCCGAATGGTTCCAGATGTCATTCAGATTGGGCCGTACGGGAAGGCGGAGTTCCTTTAGATAATCCAGGGACAATCGCATCTCTGCTCCGCTTGCCCATTGCATTAGGTCGCGCTCTCGGCTCAGATATCGCTGCAAGTCCTTATCGGTCAGGCAAATGCCTAACTGCTCGGCAAGGTGTCGCAGGAGTTCACCCACGCCAAGGTCAAAGACTGGTGAGGGCGACGCGCAGCTATTCACTCCAAGGAGAGACCATAAACATGCACGGAAGATCACATAACCTAGTTCAACCGGCACAGACAGTCGCCATTCCTGGTCGATAAATCGCTTCTCCCCGGAACAACTGACGAACAAGTTGTGCGGCACGGCGTCGAAAAGAACGCCCGCTAGGGGCGTCGTTTTCGTGAGAGCGTCACTAGCACATAGCACCGGCACTCGTTCCTGCAAAGCTTCAAACCAGACTCTGGCCCAAGCCGCAAGCTCCTCCACTCCCCAACCCGGTTGGTCGAGGATACGCTGAAGCTCCTGGCTCCACTGTGTCCCTTCCGCCAAATCTTCATCCTGAAGACTCAGGCTCAGGGGAATGTCCTCTTCGGGACGCGCCGCTGGAAAAAGACGGTTTGTTCTTACCCGCACATGATCTTTACTCTTTGTAAAGCAAACTTCCTTGGCAAACTGAGGCCGCCGGTCGACAGCGTAATGGCAGGCCAAGATGGAGCGGTCCTCGTCAATCTCCCGGCCTGACGCAACGACCAGGAAGGAATTCGCCAAATCGCCCAACAGTCCGTTGCGAATGACTGGGCGGTAGACTTGCTCCGGCGAAAACAAGAGAGCCTCTAGTGTGCGGGGATCACCACCTAAAGCACTGCAGACCAAAGGATAGAGATTGAAATCACCGGCGAGGGCTCGCTCGGAAACGATCGTGAGAGGGAGTTTGTAATCCGGAAATGGATACCACCAACTCATATGCGAAAAACCGGCATGGTGGATCCTTTTCTCGAGTTCCTTACGGCCAAATGTCACCACTCCCCCAGAGACATAACGATCCTCTATGCCCGTGCCTACCTCGCCCGTGTGGTCCTCGCGAAACCCGGCGAAGTATTTGAGGCCAAGCTGATTCTCGATGGCCAGAATCAGCACCCCGCCGGGCTTTAGAAACGGGCGCGCGCGACGAAGGACGGCATCGACGGGATCGCCTGCTGCCTGGGAGAAGAATTTTCGGGCATACTCCAGCACTCCAACCAGAAGGACGGCGTCGTATTCCGAGTGAATTGGGAAACCCTCGAAAGTATCGACCACCACCCTGACGTCCGGCAAGTCGCGACAGCGGGAAGCCGCTACCGCGGCTCTCCGCGCGCTCCCTTCTACCGCCACCACCTTTATCTGACCCTCACCCAGAAATCTGGTAAGGGCTCCGCATCCCGCCCCCACTTCAAGGACAGTACCGCGCAGCAAATTCCTTATTGGCCGCAAGAGATTTGAACGGCGTGGATGCAGGTGGTAAGTTGACGGCCAGTCGGTCGCGTGCTTCTTCAGCTCCACCGATGTGGAACTGAGGTCGCGCGCTTCACGGATTATCGCGAGTAGCCTTTCTTCTGCTTCTTGTCCATCCGAATAGAGGAATGGCGTCTCTGCAGGCCTTCTCCAGCAGAGCGAGTCCGGGTCGAATCGATAATGGCTGGAAAGGGTCGTTGCCAGGTTCACGGTTGCGTTATCCTCATTCCATCCGGAATTTTCAACAATATCAGCGGGAGTCATGAGTGGCAACAGCGTGATTTCGGGGTCGAGGACGGCAGCGGCTCGCGATCGAAGGTGGTTACACGCAATCACCGGCGCACATCCGGAATCCGGGAGAGCGCGGTTCAATTCCCTGCTTCTTCGGCTTCAGCAGAAAATGAATCTCACGGGCTTTTTTGGCGATTCATTGCACTCACGAGTGTGCAGATGTTCAAATCGAATTCATGAACAGCAGTGATCGACTACCGATTGACACGCTGAGCGGCATAAGGTTGCAACTTCCCATTTTTGATTTGCGAGAACTTGATCCGCGCTTGGAAGGGATATTATCGCCCGGCTACTCCGCCGAGGAGCTTAGTCAACACGTGCACGACGTGTTTCTCGAACATGCGGACAAATTCCTCGAATTCTGTCCGATTGATCGCGAATCAATTGAATACTGGAAAGGGATCATTAGAGACGCGCTCGGCACCTACTCGCCGCGGAGAATCATCGATATAGGATCCGGCGGGGGAACGACTGTTTTTCCCTTGCTGGAATTATTTCCTGGCTCCCAGGTCATCGCGACAGACTTGGCTCTGCCTCTGCTTGCGGAGCTAAGAAATCGAGCCCGAAGAGATGGCTATAAGGGTCTTGATGTTGTGCAAATGAACGCCGAAAAAATGATCTTTGCCGATAGAGAGGCAGACTTGATAATCGGCGCGAATGTTCTTCATCATGCCCTTTCCCTGGAAAACATGTTTCAGGAAATTCGCCGAGTCTTATTGCCTGGCGCAAAGGCAGTGTTCTGGGAACCCTTCGAAAATGGGGCTCAGCTCCTGGCATGCATCTTCGACCTTTGGGACGAATTGAATCCACACCAGCCCGAACAGATTCCAAAGGAAGTGATTTGGTCCTTGCGCACATAGACAGCGGATCTGAAACGGCGCGCAGGGCGGAATAAGGCGATGGATCTCCTCGCACAAATCGATGACAAGTGGTTTTTTACCCGTGCGCATATGCACGATCTCGCCGTTCACGCAGGATTTGCGTCCTGCGAGATCAGGAACATCTATGCCGATTTTCTGGAGCCCCTCAAAACGATGGCTGATCATGAATTAAAGAGAAAGGGACATGCGTGGAAGGACATGCCGCTGTGGGCCCAAGAAAAACTCCGCTCGCTGGAAGCGCGGTGCTCACGGGATTTCCTAGCTGAAAATCCCTTTTGCTGCTCAATTGTGTTAGCTGCATGAGACTCTCACCTGAAAGGCGCTTAGAATTTGATCGCAATCTGGCGTTCCGTTAACACCTGGTAACACTTCCCATCTGGCGAAACGACGCGCAATGCCATGGAGTGCTGTCCGGCAGTGAGCTGGCGCCGAGGAATGACAAAGCGGAAACCTGCGTCCCTGTATGCGCGGATTCCGAAGGCTTGCATTACATCCGTCCGAGTCAAGCCATAGAATGCCGGATATGGGTAGCCATCGATAGCAACCTCGACACCGGACGCGACATCCTTCGTTGGCCCCCAGGCTGCCCAACCGCGACCTTCCAAGCCCTCCCAATAGCCGACTTGGTGTATGATTTGCGGATCGTGTCCCCCCATCTCGTCCAATGAACCGGCGGCTTCACCTGGGCACACGGCCATGCCTGATGTGACAGCAGTCAGCTCTTTCGCCGGTTGCGGTACTGTCTTCGAGAGTATCGCCGGGTCCCCCAACGACCTTATATCGAAGACTACGAATCGGGAATCCTGCGTGATGACCTTGTTCTGCCCCAGCGTCGATTCGATCTGTTGAATCGTTGCGGCACCGTCGTCCTCATAACCATATCGATCGAGCCAGACGGCAGAGAAACCCGCCGAACGTAGTGTCGGCAGGAGTAATGGGACAGGACGCCGGGCAACCTCCATGTGCCACAACAAAGTCTGGTTGGCGATATCGGGAAAACTCCAGTGCAACGTCCGCGACACCAAGTACGGCTTAGCAGGAGCATAAGGTTCCATTTTGCCGGTCCCCTCGTCCCCAAGGTAAACACGGAAGGGCATCTGATAGACCAGACTTTCAGCAGGCAGCGAAGATTCCACCTTTCCTACCTGGGCCTTCAGTGCGTAGAATTCATGCGCGATCGACTCGCGAGTCCTGTTCAACCGCGCAACCGCTCCGCCTTGATCTGCAATCCCGAGCCAGCACATCAGCCCAGCCGCGACGATTGCAGGCAAAATACTTCTGGTCCTTGCGGTCATCCAGTGCTGGAATCGATCGAATACAACTGCCAAGCCAACCAGCGAAAAAAATCCAATTAACGGAGCAAGGCGGTTGTAACACCTGATGTCGGTAGCCACGAGAAGGTTGAACAAACTCCCGAAGCCTCCGATCGTTCCCCATAACACCCCCGCCAGACTGAGTTGCGCGCTCGCTATCACTAGGTCACCATGTGCGGTACCGAACATCAGTGCCGGAACAAAGATGACTACGATCAGGAGCAAAAAGCCGACCGACGGTATAGCCCCGAGGCGGGCGGTTTGGTTCTCGGTCTCCAGCGGAAATCGCGCCTCAGTCTCCTGCACGACTTCCTTGTGAAAGGGTGGAAACGTGCTCTCCAGCACGGGGCTGATCAGATGGCGGATCTTCAAGCCGAATCGCTCGGCGTCGGACGCGGGTTTGAAGAAAACCGTGTGCGGCCTGCCGTCTCGCACCCACAGATAGAAGCTCGGTGCCAAATTCAGGGCAGCGAAGAACGAAGTCAATAAGATTGCCGCCAGCCCAATCTTCCAAATCCTTGGGTTGCGGTGATTGAAGTACCCAATCAGCACTCCGATGAGGATGAAGAAACAGCCAAAAAAGGAGTTGTAGGTATAATTCAGTCCGATTAGCACACAAACAGGCACAATAAATGCCGGCTTGGGAGGCTTGTTAGTCGCCAGCAGTATGGCAATCGCGCAGGGTAACGGCAAAAGATACGTGGACATGTGAAAAAAATCGATGTCCCGATACAAGCTGTAGGGCAAAAATGCGTAAAGGGTACCGAATAGGAGAGAACTGATGAACGAAGCGCCAAGGCGGTGCAAGCTGAAAGTGGCCAGAACTCCAGCGAGTGCGACCATCAAGCACCAGGCGATATTGATGCAGAAGCCAGGACTCGAAGAGAATAGGTGAACGAGCCAAACGATCGACTGGTCCACATTACAGTTGATCGGGTATGCCACCACATCCAGGCCAAACGGAGCCGACTGTCGCGGATTGAACCACCACCACCCCATATCGGAGGTGGTCTTGGAAATCATCTGATACTGGAGGCTGTCTTGAGTAAATCGCAGCGGCACGGAAAAGTCCCGTTGCCTTACATGCAACAACATCAAGATGATCAGGAAAATCAGAATTCCCTGGACGACAAGAAACAAAGGCTCCAATCGACCCGCCAGAAGTCTGGAAGGCGTGGGTATTTCACCAGATTGGCTGGGCGGGCGATCAATCATGTGTATGTGGAAAGCAACATTTTACTACTGGAAGGTTGGGAGATTGTTCCCCGGTTTCACGCAACCCCAGTGCTTTGAAGCCCAAGGTCAGGATCTTGGACCTGGGCCAACGCCTCCTCAGGGCTGCGAGTGACCATGAAAAAGATGAACACGGCTGCCGGCCACAGTTGCAGAATTAAGCGATTTAGCGAAGTGCTGAGCAGCCACTCCATATCCGTGGGCGTAACGATGTAGACAAAAAACTCTCCAATCAGGGCAAGCGTCAATGCGCCCATAGAAGCCAAGGTCCCCAATCTCTGTCTTAGGCCGTGGGTTCGCCCCAAGAGAATGAAGTAAGCGAGCAAGAAAGGCAGTAGTGTGATGCGCCATTCTCCAAATTGGAGGAGTTCCCGGCCATAATACCTGGCTACAAGAAAGTAACGCGAGGGAGTCGCGAGGCGCGCCCATACCGATAAACTCCCATTACCTGAGGAAAACAGCCAATTATTGAATTGAATCTGAACCTTGAACAGTATGAGAAGAACCAGCATTGGCGAAGTCCCGAGCACGAACAACAAGGCGTAGCGGAGGGAATTCCTGCTCCTGCCCCAAATCCCCGGTAATGCTATGGCGACGACACAGCAGACCAGGAAGAACAGGCCTTCGTTTTTGGTCCAGGCAGCGCAACCTGCGAATATCCCGGCAAGTACGTAGAAACGAGGCATGGCAGTGTCGCCGGCCATCACTACCAGCACTATTGTGGCAAGCATAAAAAACATCAACGGAGATTCCGCGTAGCCCGAGACAGAGTGTCCCAACAAAAAAGGCGTAGTCACCAGCACCCCGCCAGCGAGCAAGCCCTGTGATTTACTTCGAAGCAGCGCCAGACTGCTCATCACCAATCCAACCGTACATACAAGGAAAGACAGCCCCAACATCGTCGGCGCCAACGGTGCCTCATGCTGAAGGTACGTCCACACGCGCACGATTGACGCCGGCAACAGGAGCGGGTAGTCGACGTGAGACCATCCCAACACAGGGGAAAAGGCATTCCGCCATTGGGTTTCGGAACGGAAGAGAAAGCGCGCCCGCAGAGTCCATATTCCCCAACTATCCCAAGAGCCATTTGGATGGGCAATGGCGAAGCGAATGCCGTAGCGAGCAGCGTTAAAGGCAGCCACGAAGAAAAAAGCACATAGCAAATAAACTACGATCTTTGTATGGGGGGTTGCTCCGTCTGCGGAAATAGGACGCTGAATCTCCTTCTTGGCGCGCAGAGTCCGAAGCATCAACAGGCTGGTTACGAAAACCAAAGAGTCTAAGACAATGAGATCCAACCTGTTTTTTCGCCCCGCGAGCAAGGCCAGGAACCAAATACCGGAGGACAGGCCCATGCCTAACCCGAATCCAAGGAAAGCCCTTGCCGGACAGCCTGGCCATCCCATTGACCGCGGCCAAAAAATGCAGCAAATCGCATAGCCGGTTGTCCAGGGGGCTACGAGGCCCAACACCAGCCAATCCGTCACTGGATCGTTCTCCGGGAGAGTCTTAAGCCGCCGCCTAAATCGCTCAGGGTTACGTAGCTTCTACCGTGGCTTAGTTCCAGGCCGGGATAGTAGCTTACAACGAATTCGCAATCGGAGCCTGGCTTGACGAAAATGGGTGCAACGGCGTACTGAAGACGCTGGTCGAGCGCAATGTCAGGCTCGTGCACAAAGCAGATTACGGC
>JBEKOS010000097.1:0-11054 GCA_049521535.1 Terriglobales bacterium
CCGGGGGCGGCACGGCGCTCTACGACGCTATCTACTTTGCCTGCCGGGATAAGCTGATGAAGGGTGGCCAGGCTGGGCCGGTGCGCCGCGCCATCGTTTTGCTCAGCGACGGCGAGGACAATCAAAGCCGGGTATCCCGAGAGCAGGCCATTGAGATGGCGGAGCGCGCGGAAGTGATCATATATGCCATCAGCACGAACTCCACCGGCTATCGGGAGCACGGGGACAAGGTGATGGAGCGAATGGCGGAATTGACCGGTGGGCGGGCATTCTTCCCGTTCAAAATCGAGGATGTGGCCAACGCTTTTGCTGAAATTCAGGAAGAGCTGCGCAGCCAGTATGCTATTTCCTACCACCCCGCCAGCTTTGCCAACGACGGCGCGTATCATTCGATTGATATCACGGTGATAAACCGGAAAAACCTAAAAGTCAGATCGCGGAAAGGCTACAGCGCGCCCAAGCAGTAGGACGTACATCACCATTTCATCTCTGCGAGCGCTGTACCAAAATCAAGAATTCGACGGGTGCCATGTCGGCGGCGGAGTTTCCTTCATTAGGAGCGACGCCCTTCAGCCGTTATCCAGTCCTAAGCTGCCGTCTTGAGAATACCTTTCCAGGTAAGGAGGCACGGTCTTGAAGCCGAGTCCGAGGACGATGAAGTAGACCGGAAATATCGCTGGTCCCCAGCAGATAAGGAAAATAGCTCCGGAGAGGCCTGCAGCATAACAAATCCCGAACGCAATCGCGGTCGAGAGCAGTTTTGCTGCGAGTATGTATCGCTTCGAAACGGTCACTTTTGTGGCGCAACCGGAACATGAAAAGTATGGAGTCTGTATCTCGCGAATAGCAGCCTTTCTCCTGCACTCCGGGCATTGCATTGGCTCCATTCGCTATGCTCCCAAGATCAGGCTGCAGCACGTGACTGCGCCCTCGGCTTTTGCCAACTCCGACACGTTGATAATTGCCAACCCAATGCCATGTTCTTCCAGTCGGCGGCGTGTTTCGAAAAAAACCGACGGATAAATCACCGTTTTTCCCACGAGCAGAGCGTTGGCGGCAAACGGCTCAGCGGGTGCAATGTCGATCGACTTCAGCGGACCAAAGGCCCGGGCATCCACCCAATTGGGATTGAGCAATACCGTGTTTTCATCAACTTGCGTGACAGCCGACTTGAGATGAAGGCACCCCTTGACAGATACCCCCAGCACCTCGTACCCAAGCGGTCCAAGCGCTGCGCGCAATTGTTCCAGGGCGTGTCCATTGGTTCTTGTTGACTGGCCCAGAAATACCTTCCTGCCGATGCGCAACACATCACCGCCATCCATCGTTGCAGGGGCAGCGATATGTTGTAGAGAGCGGTGGGGCCGGAGTGCATCAGCAATCGATTCCACTTCCGCCCGCCGGGACTTTGCTCTTGGCCGCGTGATGATTGCCAATTCGGGAAAAACAATCGCCGCATCCTCAACGAAAACGGAGTCCGGCAATGCCGGCTCAGCCGGCAAGCTATGGACTCTACAGCCGAGAGATTCCAGGCACTGCTCATAGGCGAGATGCTGCTGCCGGGCCAGCGCAAAATCGATCCTCTGGCGCGGCAGATGCGTCAATTCGCACTTAGTGATGGCCGGACTGACCTTGCGTGTAATGGCGATGGGCATGAGCGTACACCAGTGTAATGCAGAGGAGGCCACCCGCTAAGAAGGCGCGCTGGGGGGCTTTAGGACCATAACTTGTCTCCGGGATAGCCCGCTTGTGCTATTATCTAGATAGTATCTCGCGAAGTTTGACGCGCGATTTGAGTTTGGCCTGCCCGATTGTTTCTGCGCCTACCACTCTCATTCTCCTGCCGACCTTCCGCAAGAAATCTAACTAAAAAAGGACACTAACGTGGAAAAAGGAAGCGTGAAGTGGTTCAACGACGCCAAAGGCTATGGATTTATTACTCGCGACGGCGGTGGGGACGTATTCGTTCATCATTCGGCGATTCAAGCGGGCGGATTCCGGAGCCTGCAGGAAGGACAACGCGTCCAGTTTGACGTCACCAAAGGCCCGAAGGGCCTGCAGGCAGAAAACGTTCAGGCCGAATAATTCCATCAAAGATTAAGAATGACGACATTTTCAGAACTTCCCTTGTCTGCTGCGCTCCAACAAAGACTTGCAGCAGCAAAGTTCATCACTCCCACCCCCGTCCAGGAGCAGGCCATTCCGCCCGCACTGGCAGGACAGGATTTAATCGCGACGGCTCAGACCGGCACGGGTAAGACGCTTGCGTTTCTGATTCCGGTCATAGAATCCCTGCAACAGAGCACGGCCAGGAACATTGAAGCGCTGGTACTGGTGCCTACGCGCGAGTTGGCGGTGCAGGTTCACGAGCACTTTGAGCTGCTTCGGGGCCCGAAACTGAAACCGGCGGCGCTGGTCATCGGTGGCTTCGCCGAAAAGAAACAAATACAAGCCATCCGGTCGGGAGCCCGACTGGTGGTCGCCACGCCCGGCCGGCTTGAGGACTATCTCCGCCGCGGGCTGATTGATCTGCAACAGGTGCACAAAGTGATTCTGGACGAAGCCGATCGGATGCTTGATATGGGCTTCCTGCCGGCGATCCGGCGAATCCTCGGCGGGATTCCGCAATCGAGGCAAACCCTGTGCTTCTCGGCAACCCTCGAGCAGTCCGTGGCGGCGCTGGTGCACCAATACCTGCGAAATCCTGTTCGTGTCGCTTTGGGCTCGACCCTGAAGCCCTGCGAGTCGGTCGAATTGCAGGCGTTCGAGTTGGCCACTACGCAGAAGCCGGACGTGTTGCGGCAACTGCTCAGCGCTGAAAAAGGACGAACGCTGGTCTTCGCGCGCACCAAGCGCGGTACCGAGCGGCTGGCCAAGCAACTGGCTCGCGATGGATTTGCGACTGCGATGATTCATGGCGACCGCACCCAGGCCCAGCGCACTGAGGCGCTCAGTAGTTTCGAGGCAGGCCGAATCAAAGTATTGATCGCGACCGATTTGGCCGCCCGCGGTCTTCACGTGCAGGACATCATGCACGTAATCAATTACGATTTACCTAATCTGCCGGAGGACTTTATCCACCGTGTCGGGCGCACCGGCAGGGCGGGTGCCCTCGGTCTGGCATCCACGCTGGTCTCCGGAGCCGAAGTATCCGAGTTGCGCAGCATCGAACGGGCGCTGCAGTTGCGCATGACGCGAAAAGAGATAGGTCCCGGCATTCTGGCGAGCAAATCGTGCAATACGCTTGACTCGCGCACCCTGAAGGCGATGCCGGGTGAAATCTTCGCATAGAAATGTCCCAAGTTCTGAATGGAGGAACACCAATGCAAGTGAAACCGGCCGGCAAGTATGAACTGAAAGACCTGCACCAGCAAATCGACCTGTTTGACCGAAAGATTGCCTACTGCCAGAGTCATGAAAGCTTCGACTCCGACCAGGCGCGCGCGACGGCGCTGCACAAACTGGTGACCAAGCGCGAAACCCTGGTGAAATCAGCCCTGGACGCAGTGAATCGTGGAATAGAATGCGATCCCCGGTTTCTGCCGCGGTCTTTCAAGCCGATGTCGGTGTGACCAGTGACCCATGGCACGGAGGATGGCAGGGACTCTTTGATCTTGAGGTAACTGCCATTGCCATCGACGACACTGAGCAGCAAGAGAGCTTAACCGCAGGTTGGGTCGCGCCGCCTGCTACTGTGTGACAAGCAGAAGAAATGAACGCAATGGCTGCAGGCGCTTCTGATTTTGGACAAATTGTCAGATCTGTCGAAGCCGAAGCGATAGCCAAGTGAAGATTGCGGCGGAGACCACGCCGCGCAGGAGGTAACCATTGGCAACCCGAACACGCACCACTTTCGCGAAACGCCAAAAGGAACAGGCACGACAGGAAAAGCAGAGAGCCAAAGCCGAGCGCAGGCAGCAAAGAAAACTCGAGCCGAAGTCATCCTCTGAAGAATCAGATTTTGCTGAACCCACGGAATCCGATGAGGTAGCACCAGCCCCAATGGAATCAAGCGCTGGTTAGCCAGCCTTGACGATCGCAACGCTGTCCGCAAGGCAGCCCCAACCACGAACGTTTGAAGGGAAATTGATGAAAAAGATATTCGTTGGAAACTTTTCGTTTAATACCACCGATGCTGAACTGCGTCAGTGGTTCGAGGCTCACGGCGCGGTTGAGAGCGCTACGGTCGTTACGGATCGCGACACCGGCCGCTCGCGCGGGTTTGGGTTCGTCGAGATGCCCAACAACAATGAAGCCGAGGCTGCCATTGCAGCCCTTAACGGTAGCGATTCCGGTGGCCGTCCGCTGACGGTGAACGAAGCCCGGCCCAAGGGAGAAAGCAGGGGCGGAGGCGGAGGATTCCGGGGTGGCCGCGGAGGCGGTGGTGGCGGTGGTGGTCGCGACGGGGGACACGGTCGCGGTCAGCGCGAGCCGCGCTGGTAAGGTGAACTTGCGGCGAATCGCCGCAAGGCTGCGACCCTGAAAAAATAGCACTCGGCAGCGCGGGTGAATGGCGGTTGAATATGGACGAGGAACGCCCCAAACCCGACGGCGGTGAACTGCCACGCTCCTATGGCATGGCCAAACGCCTGCGCCACCAGAGTGATATTCTGGACAACTTTGTCGTCATGACAATCATCGTCTGCGACAAATGCGGAGCCCGGTTTGCCATTGGCCATCGTCCAGCGTTGCAGGATGCCGGCCTTGCCGAACGGCAGGCGGCCTGGTTGGTAGATCAGTTTGTCTGGGACCACATCCAGGAAAATAAGCATCCCGGTTCGAAACCCCTGCCGGGCCCGCACGAAATGAAAACCGGAAGCGGAAGTTAACAGCGGTTTAGACGGATTCATGCGAATTGACGTGAAAACGGGAAATCCGTTCCTGAATCCGTCTCGTTTTGTCTGGAAGCTCGGCTACACCTCAAATCTATTGCAACTTCGCATATTCTAGTTCGGCTTGCAGAAACGGATGCCGGTTTTTGTGGCAAACGACAGGCTGGATGCGCAGGTGGAGTTGAAGACGGCTCAGCTCCCATCATTAGCTTTTGATTGAACCGAGGGGATCGGAGACATTTCCCTGCTCTCCCACTATCTTGGGATGTAGCACTACGGTCCAGCTAAACAACCGCGTGTGTACGGGCCTCGTCCACCGTTGAAGCGAAGGTGAAAAGCTGGTCCACCTTGGTTACCTCTAAGGAAGTCAAAAGTCGCTGATGCATGCCCACCACTACCAGTTTTCGGCCGGAATTCTGGCGTGATACGTGGGCGCTGACCAGGCACCCGATTCCAGCGGAATCGATGTATGGTATGCCGGTCACATCGATTACTAAGAGCTGTGCCGTCTGGGAGCGAACCATGGTTTGAAAGGGGAAAAAATTCCCCAGCAACAGCGGGCCATTCAGCCGGAGTACTGTGATTTCGCTGCCATTGTCAATGGTCTCAATCTGCAACGGTTTTTCCTGCATAAGCGATGATTGTATATCGGCGATGCGCACTTCTGGTTCGGCGAAGTCCATACCCGTTATATACTTCTTGTGACCTTGCCACTCGGGACGCAGGTTATGGCGCGTCGCGTGCTGGTTCCCAACCAGCGGCAAAATGCACAAATGGAATCCGCTAATGGATCCCAAGGATCGGGAGAACGCCTCAAGCCAACCCGGCATTGGTGTTTCAGTCAAAGGTGACAGTTCCGTCTCTAATCCTGCATCGGATGCCGGGGCCACGATCGTGGACATCGATGCCACTCGTGTGGATACCGATGTAACACTCGCAGACGGAAATCAGCTTTCTTTAACTTCATTGTCAGGCCGCAGACTGTCACGCATTCAGGCCAATACTCCGCTGCTGCCAATCGGCGACGTACTGGCAGGCCGCTACGAAATCCTGCAGTTGCTGGGCGAGGGCGGAATGGGTTCCGTGTACAAGGCCAGGGATCTGGAACTCGACCGCTTCGTTGCCCTGAAGCTCATCAAGCCAGAACTGGCAGCTAATCCTTCCATCCTCGCCCGATTCAAGCAGGAGTTGCTGCTATCCCACCAGGTGACACACAAGAATGTCATCCGCATCTACGACTTGGGCGATGCCGATGGCGTGAAGTTCATCACCATGGAGTTTATCGAGGGAAAGGATTTGCGTACCCTCATTGACGAGCAGAAAAAGTTTGCGCCGGCGGAATCGGCCGATGTGATCCAGCAGGTTTGCCAGGCCCTGCAAGCGGCCCACGGCGCCGGAGTAATCCACCGCGACCTGAAGCCGCAAAACATTATGCGTGACGGCGCCGGGCGCATCCTGGTGATGGATTTCGGCTTGGCTCGCAATGTAGGAAGCGATGGGATGACGCAGACAGGTGCCCTCGTGGGAACCCTGGCGTACATGTCGCCCGAGCAGGCTCTCGGTCAGGAACTGGACCAACGTTCCGACATCTTCGCACTCGGCCTGATTCTTTACGAGATGTTGACCGGTAAGGTTGCGTTTAGCGCTGATAGCGCCCTGGCTAGCCTGATCAAGCGCACTCAGGAGCGCGCTGTTCCAATATCGGAGGTGGAAGCTCAGATTCCCGCGGCAATGAGTAGGATCGTCAGCAAGTGTCTGGAGCGCGACCTGCGAGAGAGATACCAGACGGTTTCGGAAGTCCTGGCTGACCTGAACAAATGGCAGGGCCAGCGCGCAGCTGCCACGTTTGGACTGGAAGCCGATGTCAAACCCTGGGCACAAACCGTTCCGTGGCCGCTGGTGGGGGTGATCGTGACGGTGGTAGTACTAGCGGTCACCGGTTTTTTGCTTCGAGGCCGATTATTCCGACCGTCTGCATCCTCATCCGTTGGGGGAGTGTCTTCGGCGCCCGCGCTATCGCTTGCCATCCTTCCATTTCGAAACGCTTCGGGCGATCCAAGCCTCGATTGGCTCGGAGCCAGCCTCTCAGACATGCTCAGTACCGATGTCGGGCAGTCATCGCAGTTGCGTACTGTGAGCCCAGCCAGTCTGCACCAGATATTTACCGACCTGCGCATTTCCTCCGCTACGGTGCTGGAGCCGGCGACTATCCGCCGCGTTGCGAATTTTAGCAATGCTGACCGCGTGGTGTGGGGCCAGTATGCCAAGTTCGGCGACCAGATCCGCATCGACGCCACGCTTCAGGACATCAAGAGCGACCGCACATTTCCGCTGAAGGTCGATATCCCGAGCGAAAAAGAGATGCCCGGCGGAATAGATCGCCTGGCGGAGTCCATCCGTCAGAACCTGGCACTGCCCGCAAGCGCGGTCCGCGAGCTGAAGGCCAGTGGATTCCAACCTAGCTCCCAGTCCATTGCCGCGTTGCGCGACTACAGGCAGGGCACCAGTTTGCAGCGGGATGGGAAAAATCTGGAAGCACAACTACAGTTTGCGGCGGCGGCCAAAGAGGATCCCACGTTTGCCCTGGCGTTCGCCAAACTGGCGCAGGCGTACAGCAGTTTGGGCTATGACAGCGAAGCAGAGCAGGCCGCGGAGAAAGCGGTGGAACTGAGCCAGGCTCTCCCGGAGGCGGAGAAGTATCTGATATCCGCCATTCGTTTCCAGGCGACCAAGAACTATCCGGAAGCCGTTAAGGCCTACGAAAATCTCGCCCAGGCCTCACCGGATAACGCCGATGTGCAATCGGTACTGGCCAACCTCTACAAGGAATCCGGAGACTTGGCGAAAGCCCGGGAATACTACCAGAAGATATTAGATGCGAACTCAAAGGATATTTCGGCGACCCTCGAACTGGGACGCATAGCCCTTAAGAGCGGAGATCCGCAGGGTAGTCTCGAGCCCCTCAATCGCGCGTACACGTTGTCCATCCAAATGGACAACCAGGAGCAAAAGGCAGCGAGTCTGCACTTTATGGCTGTGGCTTACAGAATGTTGAGCAAGCCGGAGGAAAGCCTGCGCAACGAAGAGCAGGCACTGGTCATCTGGCGGGCCATCGGTCAGAAACGGGGCCTGGCGCTCAGCCTGAATGAATTGGCCACGGCGCAGTCTCTGCTGGGCAAGCCCAAAGAGGCCCAGGCCAATTTCGAGCAGGCGCTGCAGGTGCGGCGCGAAATCAGCGACAAACGCGGCCTGGGCGATACCCTGATCGACTTGGGCAATTTCCACGACGACCGCGGCGACCACGAAGAGGCGTTGAAGATGTATAAGGAAGCGCTGCAACTCGAGCGAGACCTCGGTAATGAAAGCCTGCAGGCCATTTGCTTGAACAACCTCGGAAGCGCATATTCCGCTATGGGTCAATTTGAGGTCGCGCTCACCTATTTCCAGCAAGCGCTGCAACTGCGAGAGAAATCGAAGGTTCCGCAGGATATTGTGGAGGCGGTGCACAATCTCGGTTACACATCGGCCAGCATGGGCCAGTATGATCAGGCGATTTCCTATTACCTGCGGGCGCTGGATCTGCGCCGTAGCATGGACGACCCCCGCGGCGCGGCCATAGAGTCTTATAGCCTGGGCGCGCTATTCGACTATCAGGGGCGGTTTGGGGCAGCCATCAAATCCCGGCAGGAAGCCCTCAAAGCATTCCGCGACATCAAGGACAAGACCTCGTGGATGGCCAAGGTAGTGGGGGGCACGGCTGAGTCGCTTATCCTGGCCGGGCGAGCCGACGAGGCGCAGAGTTATCTGGACGAGGCGCTCAGCCTCGCGCGTGAATTGAAGATTGACGGAGTGCTTGCCGAGACGCTCGGCGTTCAAGGCGATTCGTTCTTTTACCGTGGTGACTTGAAGGCAGCGCAGGCGTGGTACTCGCAAGCGCTGCAGGCCGCCACCCGCAGCAAGGAACCGGACACCATCCTCATGGCGAAAGCTAATCTGGCCAAGATGGCGGTGCCGGAAAAGCACAGCCAGGAAGCCATGTCCAGTCTGCGCCCGCTGATCCGGCAGGCGGACGATCTCGGAATGAAATACACCTCAGTCGAGTCCTCTATGTTCGTGGCGGAAGCCATGATGCAAATCCATGACCTTGCCCATGCGAGCCAGGAACTGGTACATGCCCTGACGCTCTCTGAAAAGCTCGGAATGCAGCCGCTGAGCGCCCGGGCGCATTATCTGCTGGCGACAATTGATATGGACTCCGGCAAGGGAAGCGATGCCCCGAGCCATTTTCGCGAGGTGCTCCGCCTGCTGGACGTGATGAAGAAGGATCCCGGCGGGGAGAAATTGCTGCAGCGCGCAGACTTCAAAGCACTCTACGAAGGGTCCACCAAAGGACTGCAAGGCATCAGGAATTGATGATCCATGAGCCGCCAGTGTCGGGGCATCCTCAGTAATTCTCATCTTGAGGGCAGCGGAGGGTCTGTCCACCCTTATGCGCCACCTATCATCGATCTGGAATGCAGAGGTTTCATCCGACTGGCAGGTCGTTCCTCAGTGATGCTTCACCACCGTGTAGACAACCGCCTGCACGTTCGTATTCCCGCCGGAGTCGATGGCCGTTACCAGGAAGGTGTGTTGACCCAGAGTCGATGTATCTGCGGGACCGCTACATTGCAGCGTGCCGCTCACCGGGTTGCACACGTTGGTGTTGGATGCAGCCTGGGGTAACTCGCTTTGCGCACAGCTTGCCACGGTCAAATACGGTCCCGTCGGACTGGTTGCAGACTTTGAGGTAGTCGGATTGCTACACGTGTAGTTCGCCGTCACCAATTGGTTTTGAGCGTAGGTCGTAAAGGCCGGAGATCCTACCGTAATTCCCGGCCAGGTTTCGCCTGGCGTGTCGTACGTTGCCACCCAGCAGGAAGCCCCGCCCCCGCTGTTGCCCTTGGTCGTACCATTGTCAATAAAGAACGTGCTGACCTGGTTGCTCTGAAACAATGCTCCGGTGGTGGGAGGTGTGCAAGGGGCGATTGGATTAGGACCCTGGCCCTTGAGGAAGCCGGGGAATGGATTCAACAGGCCGAATATGCCGGGGTAAGTAAAGAATGGATTTTCGGATTGCTCGAACTCGAAGACGGTTCCGAGCTGGGCATAGAAATTCTGGTTCGTGTTTGACCCGCAGGTGCCGCCCGGAGACTGGGGGCAGGTCACTTCAAACATAACCGCCGCATCTGTGCCCGAATTCTCAGCATTGGCATAGACGAAGCAGTGCGCCGGCCAGAAGTTCTGCTGTACCAGAGCATTGCAAGCCGCTGGAGCCATCAGGATCGGCCGCACTTGCACGTCCACCGGCGACCCGCTCTGCAATTGCGCGGTGTACTGGTAAACAGCGGTCTGAGCTGCGTTTTGGTAAGAGAAGGTCGATTGCCCGTTGGTCGAAACCACGGTGCTCTGGGCCTGAGGAGTAAAGGTCCAACTCAAGATGTCCTGGTTGTCGTTTCCACCGCCGGTGGCAGCCGTGAATCCGGCCCAGGCATTGCCGTTGGCCAGGCTCAACAGGGTGCTTAGGTTGACCGGCACGCCCGTAGCAGGAAACAGAATGGTGTTGTCCAGGATCACATTCAGACTGCCCGGCCCGTTCCCTGCTGGTGGGGGGGCATAGGTGATCGTTACCGAATGTACGTTTCCGTCTGCAAGAGTGATCGTCCCCAGGTTGGAATTAGTCGCCAGGTTACAGGTCGGGTCATTCTTGTTATCCGAACTGTTGGGTGCCGTACCGCAGCTTTGAACCGCAATATGATTGTTGTTCGGGTCATCGATGTCCTGATAGGTATCGAATTCAATCGCCAGACTGTTCGGGATACCACTGCCGGAAGTGCAACCGGTGGAACTACCGCCGTAGCCTATGCCGCAACCGTCCGGTCCGAGGGCCGTCAGCGCTGAATTTTGAATAACGAACGCAATTCCATCCGCATTGCCAAGCGAGCCTGCGCTGACGCCGCTAATCTGAAACGTAAACGTAGTGGAAAAGGCGCCGGAAACCGGCAGCGCCGTATTGAACCAGGCAGAGCCTGCCTGGTCCGCGGTATTGGGAGTAAGCTGCAGAATCGCGCCATTCGTGCCGACTTGGGCGGCGCTTCCGTTAAGTGTAAGGTTTGGATTAGGACTGGGACTGAAGTTGCTGAAATTCGGGCTTTGGGCAAGAACCGGCCTGACTCCTGTGAT
>JBEKOS010000098.1:0-11004 GCA_049521535.1 Terriglobales bacterium
AGGCTTGACCTCGGCCATTTTCTTGACTGCAACAGCGCCATTACTGACTGCCGTGACGTCGTAGCCGGCATCGGTGAGGATCTTCCTCCCCATGTTCTGCGCGGTCATGCTGTCATCCGCCAGTAGTATTTTGAGCGCCAAAGCCGGGTCCTTAAGTTAGATAGTTATAGAAAAGTTACTGTTTTCCCGCTGCGAAGTCAACGGAAACAAAGCATGGCTGTAGCGCGTTTTGGCTAGGGAGCGAGCCAGACGCGCGATTAAAGGGAAGTGAGGTTTGTGACCCGTCGCGCGGCTCGCCACGGACGCTCGCCGGGCTCCGGACGATAGCTCAGGATGCCATGAAAAGCGAGCGCGGTTCCGGTCTCAGAAAGAAGGGAAGAGCTTGTGCCAGCCCTTCTTTTTTTTCTCTTTAGAAGTGCTCTGAGACGAATCATCAGACGGAGTGGCTGCAGTCTTCCCGGCCGCGTCTGCCGGCGTGGCGGCGGGCGATCCCGATGCAGGGGCAGCCGGTGCTTGACTTGCGCCTTCCGGCTTAGCGGCGTCGTTGACCTGCGGCGGAGCAGGTGCCGGTCCCTGCGGATCGACGACAGGCGCCGGTGGGGTATTCGTCGGCGTCAATTCGGGAATCGCATTTGGATCATTCGGTTTGGCCGCGGGAGTGTCTGAACGGGGGGCGGGTTCGTTAGCCGGCGGGGTTCCTGTGCCTGCAGTAGTCTCGACGCTCAAGGTGTGCTTGCCCGGGTCCGCCGTCCCCAGGGCTGCGGTGCCGGCTGATCGCACGATGTCGGGCGCGCCAATCGGCTTTGGCTCACTCAGCGGCGGTTCGCCCACCTTGGACGCCAATGCGGTGTCTGGGTGGTGGCGGAAGTTGTCAACCGCCTTTTCGAAGGTGCTGGGATGTGTGCGGCTGTCGCGCTCCGCGCGATTCTGGGCAATGGCTTCCGGCGTCGCCTTGGGCACCGGACGATTCATGGCTTGTAAACGCTGGGTTGCTTCGCCGGCGCGTGCGGAGAGGGGATAGCGCGTCAGCAAACGGGCATAATTTTCGGCGGCATGCTCATCGAAGTTGCTCGTCATCCGCTCCAGGCTGGCCCTGCCGGCTGCGTTTGGATTGGTGGCTTCGACCTTGATCCGTATTCTGGTCGCATCCTTCTGATACGAGTCGCCGGCTAGGAACAGCGCCTCATCCGCGCCGCTAAAGAGCGGATATGCATCCACCAGCGACTCCATCCGTGCGATGGCGGCGGGATATGCTTCCCGCAAGTAATAGAAATGCCCAATGGCAAACTCACGTTCGCCGAGAATCTCCTCGACATCACGCAACCGCTGCTTGGCCTCGGGCACGAGCTTGCTATCGGGGTACTTCAGGATTAGGGCGCGGTATTCGTCTTCCGCCTTCTTGGCATGAGTATAGTCACGGTCCGGCTTCTCCATTTGCCGGTACTCGATTTCGGCGACCTTCATCTGGGCTTCCGCCGCTTCCGGCATGTTTGGGAAAAAAATCTGGAAGTCGCGGTACTCACTTTGCGCCTGCAGCAATGATGCCGATTCGCCCTCGTTGTACCAACTGTCGCCAATCGCCAGCATGGCGCGGGCCACGTATTCCGAATCAGGATAGGTGTTGATGAGCGTCTGCAGGGTCATGCGCGCCACGTCGTAGCGGTTATGTTTCAACGCGTCCATGGCGCGGTCGAAGAGCACCTTGTCCGGTTGTTTCGAATCGACTTGCGCGACCGGGTTAGTGACGTGCTTGCTGGTGCAGGCGGTAAGTCCCAGGAAGAGGAACAGCGCACAAACTACGAAGATTGTCGGTCGGCGATGATGCATTCCTTCCTCGGAATCAGCAGGGCGCAGCAGACCCGGAGCAGTCACGCGACTGCATGGTGCTGAGTGCTGCCTATTAGTTTACAGGAATCGCGACTTGCAGGATCCCGCGCTCTTCGTCATTGCCGGCAGCGTCGTGCCCAGCGCGGAGGCCCCGGTGAGGCCCCGCAAGCTCAAGTCAGCGGCCTTCCGGAATCACACTTTCAGTAACGTGGCTTCAATCGCTGTTCTCAGCAGGTTCTCGGTGTTCATCTTCGGATCGCCCTTGCCGAACACGGCGCTACCGGCCACCAGCAACTCGCCTCCGGCACGAACGACTCCGGCGATAGTCTCCAGAGAAATACCGCCGTCCACTTCGATGCGGAAATTTAAGTTGCGCGCCTGGCGCGTTGCCGCCAGCCGGGCGATTTTGCCGAGGGCGCCGGGAATGAACCTCTGGCCGCCAAATCCTGGATTCACCGACATCACCAGCACCAGGTCCAGCGAATCCAATATCTCATCCAGCATCTGCAACGGCGTCGCCGGATTGATGGCCACGCCCGCCGCCGCACCGCCCTCGCGAATCATCTCGACCGTGCGGTGCAGATGCACGCAGGATTCCTGATGGACGGTGATCCAGTCGGCGCCGGCGGAGATAAACGCAGGAATATACCGGTCGGCATTTTCGATCATCAGGTGGACGTCAAGCGGGAGTTCGGTGGCCTTTCTCAGCGAGGCCACGACTGGCGGTCCGATCGTAATGTTCGGAACAAAGTGGCCGTCCATCACATCCACGTGGAGGACGGTTGCGCCGCCGGCAACGGTGAGTTGCACCTGATCGGCAAGGTGCGCAAAATCAGCCGATAATATTGAAGGCGCCAGTTCGATCATGGAGATTTACAGTTCACAGTTTACAATTCGTAGCTTGCGATTCGCAAAGCCTGGGTTCGAGGCGGAATTTGCCCGCAGGCCGAAATAGAGAGCAAATAACTGAAATCTGAGTACTGAGTACTGGCAACCGAGTACTGCCAACTATTTGCTGTCCTCCACCGGCGTCTCTTGGCATGCAATCGCCCGCCAGCCAACGGCCTGTTTCTGCCAGACTCGCGTGTAGCGGCGGGAACGCACAAAATCAGTGCCCTTGTCGTCTTTGCCACCGAGATCTTCGCGCGCAGTGATCACGTATAGAAACGGACCGAAGCGATGGATCGCCATATCGGAAAGACTGATGCTGTAGTAGTGAGAATCGCCCCGCTTCACGGCTGCAAGCAGCGCCGTGCGGTCCAACAACTCTCCCTCTGCGCTGGTGGTGATGTAGCCGGCAGCTAGCAGTTTGGCCATAGCATCGGCGTCATTATTAAGGCGTGCGGTGCGAATGGAGGATTCCCCGAAGCCGACCTCCTGAGCAGCGCCAGCCAGCAATGCCAATTTGCCGGTATCCGGGACTTCCTGAGTCATTGTCTGTGGCGCCGGCTTGGCGGCCGATTTTTTCTGCGCCTGGAGAGGCAGAAGAAGCAGGAGAAGACAAAACACTCTCAGCATTGCAGTCATACTCTTGAACATTCCATACCTCTCGGGCCATGCCCTGCAGGGAATGACGAAAGTGAAGCGCTGGAACTTATTGTGCGGCGCAAGTCCGGGGCGGGCAAGCGGTCTTATTGTGGTTGTTTGGTGGTGGTTGCCGTGGCCTCTTCCCGTTTAATTCGCTTGCGGAAGAGCCAGCGCTCAATGTCCGGCCAAAACTCGACTGCGACGTTTCCCGCGGCTCCATAACCGAGCGCGACGCCTGAGCGGCTCATGGTGAGGCCCACGCCCCGCGACGAAGCAGGGTAGTACAAGTTTGACATCGAACCGGACGAGAACGCACCCAGGATGTTCTCCCAGCAAATGGTCTTGGTGGCCTTGTCGGTCTTGCACCAAACCTCTTGAATAACGGAATTCCAAAGGCGGTGCTTGATAATCGGACCGGTCTGCACGCGGAAGTAGCGGGGATCTTCTCTCAAGATCACCGACCAGGCAAAATTCGACATGAAGTTGCTGTCTACACTGTCCGCAAAAGCAGCGCCGTAGCGCTTGCCATACCCTTCAGCACCCTGGCCGTATTCCGGGAATTCGTTGTTTGCTTGACTGATGCCTGCTTCGATGCCGGTGGCGATGAACGGCCACCAGTCGAAGGCGCTGCGCGCAAACAGCACAAATTTCTCCTTTGTACTCAGGGGAGGAGCATTTGGATTGTTGGTGGTGGTGAAAGCAGGGACCACAAAAGCGACGCGCTCATGACCCTCGCGTTCTCCCGGTAGGGGAGGCAAGTTCTTCTCCTGCCCTGGTGTGGAAGGAGTCGCAGTCGGACTGGATTCTGCCGGCTGCTGTCCGGACACCGAGGTTGCCGGTGAGTTTTCGACAGGCTTCTGCGCAGCCGGGATTTGCCCGCTATCTTGCGGAACTGGCGCCGATGGAAGTTCGGCGGGCGTCTGCGGCACAGGCTTCTGCTCACCGCTTTGCGAGGAAGGTGCCTGTGTGCCATCAGGTGCCGTTTGGGGTGCTCCAGTTTGCTGGCCGTTTTGCTCCGTCGTTGCCGGGCCCGCGCCCGGTGGTGGAGATGGCGGCGCCGAGTCCTGTGCAGTGGCCGCGCCCGCCAGTAGCAGGATGGCGGCTATGCACAGGAAAGTAGACTTCATGAGTGCTCCAGAATCATTGCGTGTTTGTATTGGATGCAGCAATTTAGCGGCCAGACGCGGCTCATTTGCACTCCGCCGCGTAAAGGAAAATGTGTAAATGCATAGTTTCTTACCCGCCAGAGTCCTGGACCCGACCTGACAATTGTGCTGTGTTTCCTCGGTGACCCCTAGGTCTTCCGAGGTGCAAGCGTTTCGTGCGGAACTGATATAAAGGAGAGCGATGGCAAGAAGAACGCTGGCTCCCCAGCAAGCCCGCAGCCGCGCCTCGGAAGAGCGCCTCATCCAGGCGACCCGGCACCTGCTGCAGGAGAAAGGCCTGAAAGGCGCAACCATTCCCCGCATCGCCGCTCGCGCCGGCCTGACTGCGGGCGCCGTGTATCGTCGTTTCCGCGACAAGGACGAACTGCTGCGCACCGTGATCCTGGAAACTCTGCGATGTTCCGGCGCGCAACTCAGGCAGGCGTTTGATCCGGCACTGGCGGAAAAGTATCCCCTGAAATCGATGGCCGCCAGCCTGATCAACGGAATGGTGGTCAGTTACCGAAAGAACGCAGGGTTCTTGAGGGCAGTACGGCAATTTGTCCTGGGCCACCCCAGCGCGTCGTTCCGCCGGAAAGTGGATGAATTGGAATTCCAAACCCTGCGCGGGGCGGTCGATTTTCTGCTCAAGTACCGGGCGCAGATCCATCGTCCGGATCCTCAAGCGGCAATTGCCTTTGGCCTGGCGCTGGTGTCGTTTGCTCTAAACGAACTGATTCTGACTGAGGTCTTCTCCTCGCCGTGGGATCCCCTGTTCCCCAAAAGCGACGAGGAACTGGTTCAAGAGCTGACGCGTGCCATGTTGAGCTATCTGGGCGCCGAGTCCGATTGATTTGAGGGCGTCTTTCCGAGCCCCGCATCCCTGCCGGGTTAACAATCTACGCATTTTCACTACTCGCATGTGGAAAAGCATAGACCCTCCCCTTCTGAGCTGCTCATGGTCATGGTGAAATCAGACGTCGAATGCCCCTTGCATTTCCGCCAGGATTGTCTCCGTCGCCCTA
Source organism: Terriglobales bacterium (assembly GCA_049521535.1). Classification (GTDB taxonomy): domain Bacteria; phylum Acidobacteriota; class Terriglobia; order Terriglobales; family Acidobacteriaceae; genus CAZUCM01. The sequence continues at coordinate 5,525 of JBEKOS010000098.1, forward strand.
CGCGGATCCGGGGCTTCAACGATAGGCCTCCCAATCACCAGGTAATCCGCGCCGGCGCGAATCGCCCCAGTGGGCGTGCTCTTCCGCTTCTGATCGTCCTCGGGATAACCTTCGGGCCGAATCCCGGGCGTTATGACCAGCAGCTTTTCGCCCGCAATGGCCTTGATTTTCTCTGCTTCCAGCCCGGAGGCAATCACGCCATCGCAGCCCGCCTCCAGCGCCTTGCGAGCGCGAAACAGGACCAATTCCTGCGGCGAGTGCTGCGCGTAGCCCATTTCGGCGATGTCGCCCGCATCCATGCTGGTAAGCACTGTCACTGTGAACAGCTTCAGTCCACTGTCGCCCCGGGCGGAAACTGCCGCCCTGATCAGGTTGGAAGAGCCGTGTATGGTCAGGAACGAAACCCCCAGGCCCGCTGCGCGCGACACGGCCTTCTTCATGGTCTCGGGCACATCGTAGTACTTGTAGTCGAGGAACACCTTTTTGCCGCTGGCAATGAGAGACCGGACGAAGGCCTCAATGCCAGGCGCAAGCTGCATCGCCAAGCCTACCTTGTAGAATTCGACTACGCCTTCCAGCCGGTTCACCATGTCCCTGGCGGCTTCCACAGTGGGCAGGTCAAGCGCCAGAATAAGCCTGTCGTTTGCCTTGACTTGCAAATTGACTCGATCCATGAACGTTCCCTCGCCAACTTCAACGGCTGATTGACTTTAGCACGGCGCTGGCCAGCATGCCAAAATCGGCTGAGGAGCCATTGTTGAAATAACGGACGGGCCGCAATTGCCTCTTGCCGCGAGCACGGCGGCTTCGAGGATGTGCTGGAGGTCTGCTTGGTGGTGCACAAGAATCAGCCCCCGCCAATCTGCCGCAATCCCGAGCCTGCCGGGTTCGTCTGTCTTTTTCGTGCGGGCACGGCAAGCAACGTTGGCATCACGACCGAGCTGGAGAACCGCATCAGCCCGCTGAACTATGACCGACCGCAATCCATCGGGCACCGAGCAGTACTGGCGCCGTCGCTTTACCGACAGGCGCACGCACGGCGAGTGGTTTCAGCTTGTCGGCCAGGACCTGCTGGCGTTCAAGCGCCGCAAGCTCATGTAGCGCAGCGCGGACATCAATTAGGGGTCTTTAATTGGTGGCCTTTGGCCGTTTAGCATCGGCGGTCGCGCACCAGGTTGCTGTAGACCGCTGATTTATACTGACGCTGTTGGCTGTAAACTACTGACTGTCAACTGCGAACTTTCTTGCGGAGGGATGCGTGAGCGGTTGAAACGGGCAGTCTTGAAAACCACTGTAGGGAAATCTCTACCGGGGGTTCGAATCCCTCTCCCTCCGCCAGATAACTTATTATTTATCAATTAGATACATGCCTGTGGAGGGAGTTCCATTTCGTCCCCCTTCAGTCTCATAACTCTCTTCCTTTCTGCATGATGCATGTCAACTAAACGCCGTGTACATTTCCTCGTACGTCAGTAACAAGTGCAGCGCGCCCGTGCCGTAATAAGGCCAAATTTCATGCCACGACGCTGTGACGAACGCCGAACAGCGCTCGGCGGTCACTATAATGGAATCGTCAGGGAGGTGACGAAATGGGCATGTCCGTCGAACTCACTCCGCACGCGCAGCAGGTGCTACGCGAGATCCTGGGGCGTCAACCAGATCAGCGACCTGAACAGGTTGTCGAACGCGCATTGGATGCGGTTGCCGGCCAATCGGCGCCGGCCCAGGGGCTGAACTTGCTCGCCGATTCCGAGTTTGAGGCATGGCTGGATGCTTTAGCGGTTCACTCCAGTGAAATTCCCCCATTTCCGGGCGAGACCTTTTCCCGCGAGAGCATCTACCGGGACGATGAGGGGTGATGCTGGCCGATACCAACATCCTGCTCCGCTTGGCGCGCAAAGAGTTTCCCGAATATGCGGGCATAAGAGGAGCGCTGCAGCAGTTGCGGCGCGAGGGGACAACTTTGTATTATGCGCCGCAGAATTTAGTTGAACTGTGGCGAGTGTACACGCGCCCGGTGGAACAAAATGGTTTCGGACTCTCGATCGAAGCCGCAGATCAGGAGGCAAGCCTGATCGAGGCTCAAATCCAATTAATTCCTGATACTGCAGAGGTGCATCGGCACTGGAGGCGGCTGGTCGTTGAGTATCGCGTCGCCGGGCGTCAAGTTCACGATGCGCGACTCGTTGCAGTAATGATTGCAAATGGAATCTCGCGCTTGCTAACCCTGAATGTTGCTGACTTTCAGCGGTACGCGAATGTCATTCGCGCCGTCCACCCGCATGAACTCGCCGGATCTTAGCGGAACGCGGACAGAGGAATCGGGTGATTACTGCCAACGAACTCAATGCCAACCACTTATGGGTGCTGCCCATAAACCCCCCGTTTCATTTCATTAGTCAATTCCACAAGGGATACGACTCTTGCAAGCTGCCAGGCGGTACTATGATTTCTTCGTGGCGCCTTGTCAGTTGACCCCCGATAATATTCGTTCACATCCTCTGTTGCTATGCTCTCGCTTGCTCCCATTCTAACCCCGCATGGATGTCTCATCTTGAGCGAATCCGGCGACGCGCCGAGCCTGGAACCCGAGGTCGCGCAGCGTCTGCAGAAGGCGTTTACACGCGGCTCCGGTCATGGACTTTCTCCAGCTTGGAGCGAGAGAAGTTGGAATCGTGCTTCCCCCGGTATTTTCCTACTGGAGAGCCTTCAGCGTGCAGTACGTGACGGCGGTATGCACTTTTGCAGGCGCAGAGGCCGCTCCGGCGAAGATGCACGTCCCGGTCCCGGCAGAAGCAGAACTGGTGCCTTGGGCTCTCGCCGCGCCTCTCATGCCGGCGCCGAGTACCTGACGCCGTCGGCACTGGCCATTCTCTGGCAAGAATTGGACGCGGCCTTCGCAACGGAGCTGGCCAAATCAGGCGCATCGGTTCAGGATTTTCTCAAGCAGCTAAATCCGGCGTGGAATCTCGTTGGTCGCGTGCATTTTAATTTAGCCGAGAACCGCAAGGACGAACAGGCGCCGTTTGCTTTTCTGGCAACTTACACGACGCAGTTGTCAGCCCATGCCAAGGCCCAACATCTTCCGCTGGGCGAAGCTTTGCGGGAGTATGCGGGGCAGGCGGCGGAGATCCTCGGCACCACGTAATCCTCCGCGTTATGCCTCTCGATCCCGCGATACTTGGTTTTTCAAACCGCTGGCATAAGCCGGCAATGGAAAACGCCCACACGTTCCAACTTACACAGGAACTGGCGATTCGAGTCGTAACTGCGCCTTATTTCATGGCGACGAAGTTGGAAGCGTTCGCCGCTCGGGGCAAGGGCGACTACTACTCCAGTCACGACCTTGAGGACCTGATCACCGTGGTTGATGGGCGCCAGGAACTGTTGTCTGAGCTCCGTGAACGCCCGCCCAATTTGCGAAGCTACATTGCGGATTCAATTGGCGCGATGCTTCGAGATGCGCGGTTTCTGGATGTGCTTCCTGGCTTTTTGCTTCCCGATGCAGGCAGCCAAGCGCGGCTGCCCAAACTGGTTGATAATCTCAGGGCAATTGCCGGAGACTTAGACTCGGTGAGACCGGGGAACGAGTGACCTGTCCCCGATTTTCCCCGATTTTCTCGTGCTCCTCATAACGCTCGCGCCAGCGGCGCATCGAACGCACGCTGATGCCGAGGATCTCCGCCGCCTGCCACCACGTAATCCTCCGCGCCATCGCCCGCAGAATCACTTCCTGTACTTTCATCGCCCGCTCCACGGCGGCCTTCGAGTAAGATTCCATACCTTCCATGGTTCCCTACTCTCGCCGCCCGCCATGCGGACAGATCATTTGCCACGGCGACCGGACATTTGATGTGCTAACGACGGTTTTTTGTCGCTTCATTTGACGGCAGATTCAGAGATGATGTACTTTACGACTACTGCAATAAGACCACCGAAAGCTGTTCGGTTCGGAACCCAATTTTTTTTGAAGGTGCTGGAGTTCAACGATGAATAAGAACGCCTTGCTGTCCTACACGTCGGCCAATAGCGTTTTCTCTTGCCTCCGGCCTCGTGCGGCCGGAATGGCGCTGTGCGCGCTGCTGCTGTGCGCAGCCGTTGCCCTGCCGGCACACGCGCAGAGCGTGACTTTCGCCGGGCTGCAGACCGCTGTGAATACCGGGAGCTACAACCTGAACGGCCCGCAAGGCGTAGCCGTGGACGGAGCAGGGAATCTGTACATTTCCGACACCATAAACCTCAGAGTGCTGGAAGTCACCGCAAACTGCGTCGGCAGCGCTTGCACGTCCTTAATCGGCGCCATGCCCAGCCAGTCGACGGGTCTCGCCGTGGACAAGACCGGCGACGTATTTGTAATCGGCGGTAATTGTAACGGCTGCGGCTTTGCGTTGGAGATACCGGCGGGCTGCACCATGACCTCCTGCCAGATCCCGATACCGATCTCCGGCGGATTATTACTCCCGCAGGCGATTGTCGTGGATGCAGCCGGGGATCTCTTTATCGCGGATACCAATCACAGTCGCGTCGTCGAAGTGCCGGCGGGCTGCACCATGACCTCCTGCCAGACGACGGTGGGCGTTGGACTTAGCAATGTTTATGGCGTGGCCGTGGATACGGCAGGAGATGTGTTCATTGCGAATGGGAGCAATGTTATAAAGGTTCCGGCGGGCTGCAGCATGAGTTCCTGCCAGACCATGGTCGGCAGCGGACTCTCCCTGGCAACCGGGGTGGCGGTGGACGTTGCGGGAAATGTGTTTATCGCCGACTTCCTTGCCGGCGATGTCGTGGAAGTGCCTGCCGGGAGCGGCGCCCAGAGCGCGGTCATCAGCGGACTCAATCACCCTCTGCAGTTGGCCCTCGATGGAGCAGGTGATATCTTTGTCGCGAACGACGGAAACAACAACGTCGTGGAACTGGAGCGCATCGCGCCTAACTTCGGTTACGTGAATGTTGGCGCCAACGGTACGCTTACTCTGAACTACAACATCAGCGCGAGCGATCTTAATCCCGTTAACATCTTCTCTGCGTCGGTGGTTACGCAGGGTGCGACCGGCCTGGATTTCACCTCCGTCGCCGATAGCTGTCCGGGCTTTTATGTCGCCAACGCCAACTGTTCGGTGCAGGTGCAATTTGCGCCACCAGCGCCGGGATTGCGTCAGGGCGCGGTGCAGTTGGCCGCCAACATCGGGACCATAACCACCCTCTTGCGCGGCGTGGGCAATGCGCCGGCGGTGGCCTTCCCTGGAGGTCCGCAGGTGACCATCACTAGCGCATACACAAATCCTGCCGGCTTGGCTCTCGATGGGGCCGGAGATCTGTTTGTCGGCGTCGGAGCAAACAGCTCCAGCGACCAGATTATCGAGTTTCCGGCCGGCGGAGGCAGCCCGGTGAGCATCGCCAACGACTTTCACTATCCTGGAGGAATTTCGATTGATGGCGCCGGCAACCTGTTTGCGGCAGATCAGATCAACAATCGCGTG
>JBEKOS010000099.1:0-10947 GCA_049521535.1 Terriglobales bacterium
GAAGCGGGCACCGTAGTGCCGGCAGTGGCATCCGTCGCGATTGGCTCGATGGGCGAAGGCTGAGCTTGAGACTCCTGTAAGTCTGCCGCGAGGAGTTGATTCGCCGATTTTTTCTTCTTTGTCGCCAACAGGAAAGTGTAACGCATCGAAATTGGAGTTTTCGCAGCGAGTGGCCGCCGATCGACCGGGAACCCGGCGCAGCGTTGACACGTACTTCCGGTGTCTTCACGCGACGGCACTCTGCGTTTTAGTCAATCAACATGCAGTCGCCATAGGAGTAAAAGCGATAGCGCTCGCTTACGGCGTGTTGGTATGCCGTCAGCGCGGACTCCTTGCCGGCGAAAGCGCACACCAGCATCAGCAGTGTCGACTTGGGAAGATGAAAATTGGTGAGAAGCGCCCCCGCGACTCGGAACTGATATCCCGGGTAGATAAACAATTCAGCTTCGCCCGCGCCTGCCGCTATTCGCCCGTCGGTGTTAGTCGCGGCGACAAATTCCAAGGTCCGAACGGTGGTTGTCCCGATGGCCACGATTCGCCGCTGACCGTCAAGGGCGCGATTGATTTGCACAGCAGCTTGCTCCGGGATACAGTACCACTCCCGGTGCATCTGATGGTCTTCCACGCGCTCCACGTGCACCGGCTGGAATGTGCCTAGGCCAACATGGAGCGTGATCTCGGCCGTCTCAATGCCACGGAGGCGAAGTGAGTCTAGAATCTCGGGTGTGAAATGTAACCCGGCTGTGGGGGCTGCCACCGAGCCGCGCTCTCGCGCGTATACGGTCTGATACCGCTCGCGATCGGCGGGACGGTCTTTACGGTCGAGGTAGGGAGGCAGGGGAACGCGCCCAAGCCGCTCCAGCATGGAAAAGAAGTCAGGCACCTCAGCGAAGCGTAGGCGCCGCAAGCCATACTCGCCACGCGCGGTTACCTCGGCTTCAAGGGAGGCTCCCGGCGTCCTCAGTTCTTCTGCGCGGCGGAGTGAGAATTCGTTGTCCTCAAAGAAAAGCCGCTCACCAACCTTGATTTTGCGGCCTGGGTGGACGAGTGCTTCCCATTCCTGGGGATCCTCAGAGACTTGGCGCACCAGCAGGATTTCCACGCGTCCTGATAGAAAGCTATGTCCTGCCGGATTACCCTTGCCGACGGGCTGCGCGTGCACGCCCTGCCGGCGTCCGTACAGCCTGGCAGGGAGCACCTTCGTGTTGTTGAATACCACGAGGTCGTCCCGGCGCAGGAGCGTAGGAAGCTCGTGGAACCAGCGGTCTTCAAAGTGCACCGCGGGAGAATTGCCTCCGCACTGCAAGTGCAACATGCGCGAGCCGGATCTTTGCACCAATGGTTCGCGGGCAATCAGTTCTTGCGGCAGATAGTAGTCGAAATCTGATACCAGCATGGGAGATTTTCAAGTTTAAAAATTTAGATTAGGGATTGATAGAACAGCCGTAGCATTTGCATCTCAATCGAATTCTGACTTTGGTCTTGAATTTCAAATCCTAACTCCTGTCTTGCGTCCCGTTGCCCGTTGCATGGCTAATTGCCATGCGATAGGATACGGTGGCAAGAGCCGCAACTGATGGCTCGGCCGATTTGAGGCTGAGCAAGAGTAAGGAATGCTAGTACATGGATGAACTACAATCTCGTAACGAAATGGTGCGGTTGGGCCGTCTTCTGCACCAAAGAGGCTATGTTGCCGCTACCGACGGCAATCTTACCGTGCGCCTTGGTCCGGATCGCATTCTTACCACACCCACCAATGTTAGCAAGGGCATGATGGAGCCGGAAGATCTGGTAGTTGTGGATTCGCAAGGCCAGAAGATTTCCGGCAGCAATTGTCCTTCAAGTGAAATTGCGATGCATTTGCTGATTTATCGCTTGCGTCCGGCCGTGAACGGAATTGTCCATGCACATCCGGTAACCGCCACAGGCTATGCCGCTGCCGGACTTGAGCTCAATCACGCTTTAATTTCGGAAGTGGTGCTTTCGCTGGGGTCGATTCCTCTGGCTCGCTATGGCTGCCCGGGCACAGCGGAGCTTTCGGCGTCCCTGGAGCCGCTGGTGCCTTATCATGACGCCATCCTGATGGCAAATCATGGAGTCGTGTGTTATGGGGATACGCTGCAGCGCGCCTATCTGAGAATGGAGACTGTGGAGCACTTTGCAAAAATTGCTCTGGTCACTCATCTCCTTGGCAAAGAGAAGCCGCTCGACGCCTCGGAAGTCGAAAAACTGGTGGCGGTAAGAGCGCGTAACTATTCTTGACCTGCCACGCGGCGGATTGTATAGTCAATCGAAAAAGAAAGTCACCTTGGCTCGCATGAACCCTTTTGCTTGGCCATTCCCGTTTATCGCGACAGGCGCTACTGGTTCTGTACCTTCCACCCCTGGTCGGTGTGCACGAGAGTTACGCTGTCCTTGTGCGGATCGCCATGGTAGAAATTGACGCCGTACTTCTCGATCAACGTAGCGCGGTCCCAGGTATTGAAGCTCTCTACGAGGTTGCTGTGGACGTCAAATTCATCCCCCATTTTGTTGGGCATCCATTTCCAGGTGTACTCGACGGAGGCCACCCTCGGTGCCGTCATCGTGATCTTATCAATTGAGACAATTTGGCGATTGGCGAGCGGTACATTGAGCATCTCGCTGCCATCCTTGCTTGTCTTTTTCTTGAACTCGGGTAGTTCGGCAAAAGTACTTTCGCCGAGTGGTGTGACCTCCACGTGAGTGCCGTTACTGGTCTTCTGGAGTTTTACGTATCCGGCCTTTTCGAGCAGTCGGTATTGAGGCCCGCGAGGGTCGTCATTGTAAGTGACTTCGCCCACGCGAAAACTCACGCTTGCAGGGCCTCTTGCGCTGATGATGTCGTTGACCACAGTGGCTGCTCCCGCCTGGCTGAGCGGCTTTTGCGGCCGTATCAGGGCGAAATACGCAATTACGCCGACTGCAACAAGCACCAGCAGCAGAACCACCAGCGGACGGGAATGATTGCTTTTTTCAAGTTCCAGTTCCTCTTCAAACATAAGAGCCCTCCTCTCATTAGCGATCGCGAGTTCGAACGAAAACAAGTAACCACTTGACACCATAAGCGAGGTTTCGCTTTGCGGCAGTGATTTCCGTCACTCAACCAGGTAAGGGCAGTCACATAGTGAATTCGGCTTTCTTTTATAATTCAAAATTCCAAGCGAGACCTGACCGATTACTATGCGACTTGAAGATAAGCTCCGGGAACTCCAGCTGCGGGACCAACTTGCCCAGGAAGGCGGGGGGGAGGCACGTCGCGCCAAGCAGCACAAGGAAGGCAAGATGTCGGCGCGGGAACGCGTAGAGTTCCTTCTCGATGAAGGCACGTTCGAAGAGACCGACAAACTTGTTACTCACCGCTGCTCCGACTTCGGGATGGCGGAACAAAGGCTTTACGGGGACGGATTCATCACTGGCTATGGCCGCATTGACGGCCGGCTGGTCTTTGTTTTTGCGCAGGATTTCACCGTTTTCGGAGGTTCTTTGTCCGAAGCCAATGCCGCAAAGATTGTCAAGATCATGGACATGGCTGTGCGCATGGGTGCGCCGGTAATTGGCCTGAACGATTCGGGGGGCGCGCGCATCCAGGAGGGCGTCATGTCACTAGCCGGCTATGCCGACATATTTCTGCGCAATACTTTGGCTTCGGGAGTGGTACCGCAGATTTCCGCCATAATGGGCCCTTGCGCCGGGGGCGCGGTGTACTCGCCTGCCATCACTGACTTCATCCTGATGGTGGAGAACACATCGTACATGTTTATTACCGGACCGGAAGTGATCAAACTGGTTACCCACGAAGAGGTGTCCAAAAACCAACTTGGTGGAGCGCTCACGCACAATGAGACCTCAGGAGTTGCGCATTTTCTAGCTGCCGATGACGCCGAATGCCTCTCCATGGTTCGTGAATTATTGAGTTTCCTGCCCTCAAACAATCTCGATGACCCGCCCCGGCGGGAGTGCGCTGATCCCACGGACCGGGAAGACGAAGCTTTGGATCGAATTGCTCCGGCGGAATCGAATCTGCCATATGACATCAAGGATGTAATCCATACGGTAGTTGACGACGCGTACTTCTTCGAAGTGCACGAACATTATGCAAAGAATATCGTGGTTGGTTTCGCCCGGCTCAATGGAAGATCAGTGGGAATCGTGGCGAATCAGCCGGCCTTCCTCGCGGGCGTTCTGGACATTAATAGCTCAGTGAAAGGCGCTCGCTTTGTGAGATTTTGTGATGCGTTTAATATTCCACTGATCACTTTTGAGGACGTCCCCGGGTTTTTGCCGGGTGTAAACCAGGAGTATGGCGGAATTATCCGCCACGGCGCCAAGCTTTTGTTTGCGTTTGCCGAAGCGACCGTGCCAAAGATTACTGTCATTACCCGCAAAGCATACGGCGGGGCTTATTGCGTAATGGCTTCCAAGCACATTCGGGCCGACGTCAACTATGCGTGGCCGACCGCTGAAATTGCGGTCATGGGGCCGGAAGGGGCGGTTGACATTGTGTACAGGAGCGAACTCGCCAAGCTGAAGGATTCGACCGAGCGGGAACTTGCGCGCCTGCAAAAAATCGAGGAGTTTCGCGATCGCTTTGCCAATCCCTATGTTGCCGCGGACCGCGGCTTCGTTGATGCGGTGATCCAGCCGCGAGAGACACGAAAGAAGATTATCCAGGCATTGGAAATGCTCCAGAATAAGCGGGATAAGAACCCACCCAAGAAGCACGGAAATATCCCACTCTAGGCACCCGGGCGTTAACGAAACCCATAAGCTCGAATGCCTGAATTCTGTCGAAAGCTTCCTTGACGAGCGATTTTGGGTGAAGCTTACTCTTCTTCCTCCACCTGCTCACCGCGTTCGGCCTTGGCGGCCGCGATGATTTTTTCCTGTTGCTGTGCCGGCACAATGTCGTAATGATTCATCTCCATATTGAACGAGCCGCGGCCCTGCGTCATTGACGTAAGCTCAGCTCCGTATGCGAGCATTTCGGCCATGGGGACCTCGGCCCTCACCACGGTCTTGCCGGCTTTGTTGTCCATGCCCTGAATGCGACCTCGACGCGAGTTCAAATCGCCCATGATCGCCCCCGCGAATTCATCCGGCACCGTAATTTCGACCTGCATAATCGGCTCCAGCAGGGTGGGCTTTGCCGCCTCCATGGCCTTCTTGAAGGCAATGCGTCCGGCGGTCTTGAAGGATAGTTCGTTGGAATCCACTTCATGATAGCTGCCGTCGTAAAGGATTACTCTGAAATCGACGACCGGAAAACCTGCCAGGTAACCGCGCGCAGCCGCCTCTACGATGCCTTTCTCCACGGCAGGGATGTAATTTTTCGGAATGGAGCCGCCGAAGATGTCATTGACGAATTCGAACTTGCCCCCGCGCGGCAGCGGTTCCATCTTGATGCGGCAATCGCCGAACTGGCCGTGGCCACCAGTCTGCTTCTTGTGACGTCCCTGTACATCGGCATGCCCGCGGATCGTTTCGCGATACGGCACCTTGGGGGCCTTCAACATCACTTCGGTGTTATACCGCTTCTTCAGGCGGCTGACGGTCACTTCCATGTGCTGTTGACCCGTCCCGGCGACCAGAAATTCCTTGGTCTGCTCGTCGCGGAAAAATCGTAACATGGCGTCTTCTTCCATCAGCTTGAATACGTTGGAAAGCTTGTCCTCGTCGGCTCTCGATTTGGGCTGAATCGCGAATGTAATGGCCGGCTCGGGCAGTTTTACCGGCGGATACAGGATTGGGGCAGCTTTATCGCCGAGGGTGTCCGCAGTGGTTGTTTCCTTCAGCTTGGCAACCGCGCCGATATCACCGGCGTGAAGTTCATTGACGGGCACGCCTTGCTTGCCCTGCATTGCTGAGATGTGAGCAAATTTCTCCTGGGAATTCTTATTGAAGTTTTGCAAGATGGCGTCGTTCTTCAGCACGCCCGAATAGACCTTGAAATATGTTATGCGCCCGGCAAAGGGGTCGCTCACGGTCTTAAAGACAAACGCCGAAAGTGGCTCCGTGTCGCTGACCTTTCGTTCCGCAGGACGGCCATTTCCCTCAGTTGCAGCGGCCACGACGGTCCCACGGTCGCTGGCGCTCGGCAGGTAATCGACAATGAAATCCAAAAGCCGATCGGCGCCAATATTGCCCAAGCCGGAAGCGAGCAGCACGGGTACGATACGCCGCTCCTGAATGGCAGCGCGTAGGCCCTTCAGGAGGTCTGCATCCGGCAGCGTGCCCTGCTCGAAGAATTCTTCCATCAAGGCGTCGTTACCCTCGGCGACCATTTCAACGAGCTTCTCGTGGGCAGACTTCGCAGCATCCTTGAGCTCGGCGGGAATGTCGATTTCCTTCCCCTTCCCGTTACCGCCGAGCTCGTAGGTAAAGGCCTTCATTCGCACCACGTCGACTATGCCGTTAAGGTGTTTCTCGCTTCCGATCGGAAGTTGGACCGGCACCACTGCGCGCCCGAAGGCGTTGGATACAGATTCGAGTGCGCGTCCGAAATCCGCGCGCTCACGATCCATGCGGTTGGCCACGATTATGCGGGGCAATTCATATTCATCGGCGTATTGCCACACCTTTTCGGTTATCACTTCCACGCCGGCGACTCCGTCAACCACGATGATTGCCGCTTCGACCGCAGGTATTGCCATTTTGGCTTCGTGCACAAACATATTGAAGCCAGGCGCGTCCAGGAAGTTAACCTTGGATTTCTCCCATTCGGCAAACGCCATGCTGGTACTGATGGACATCGATCGTTGAATTTCCTCTTCGTCGTAATCGGTCACCGTACTTCCATCGTCGACGCGACCCAGACGTTGCGTTGCACCCGCGCAAAAGAGCATGGCGGCAACAAGTTGGGTTTTCCCGGCGTGACCATGGCCCATGAGAACGACATTGCGAATATTCGCACTTTCGTAAACCTTCACAATAACGACTCCTTTCGAATTAATACTTCTATTATTGAGTCCACAGTACCAGCTTGGAAATCGGCTTCGACTCCCCGACCGCAACCGAGAATCAGTTGCGATCCGCCAACTGAGCTGTGATGAATTTCCGTGCGCCCTCTCCGGTTTAGCGGCAATCGCCGGGCGAAGTACGATTCTAGCATCAGGTTTTTGGGCCGCCCAATCCTTTTCGCACAGTTATTTTGACCCTTTTTCGCGCAGCAAGCGCTTCACTTCGTCCATCAGTGCCGGGCGCAGGCTCTGGAACACCCGGTCCACGATTTCTAATGCCATGTCATCCTGTTCCGCGGGGGCGTGCTCAGCCCCCGCTTGATGCGCAGCCTGCGTAGGTGGCAGGGGCGTACTCGCATCAGCGGGCATTTCCTGCGTACCTTGTCGGCGAACGCGGAAACGCGGCGGTCCGAAATCGTCGGCCAGACGGTGTTCATTGGAGGCGGGCGCATCAGCACGTTGCGTGGCGGGTGGTTCCTCACGCGTATGGAATGGCACAAAGTGCGGTCGCTCATTCTCAGGAGCATCCACCGAAGAGCGCGTGCGCATTACTTCCGGCTCTGTATGAGTCAGCGATGCCCGTTGCAACTTGGGGGCCACGAACGCAACCGGCGGGCGTCCAGATTCCGGCTTGAGAGGCACAAAATGCGGGTAATCGCGATTCTCCTTAGGCCGTCGAGGGGACTCGGGCACCCTCATTGGCTCTCGCTCCGCAGTTGGCGGCAGAGTGTGCCCAGGGGCGGCCTCAAGTTCTGCCATGGGCACGAAGGCTGGGCGTGAATCCGTGGCCGCAGGCGCACTTGCCGGCGGTACCTCACCAAGCGATACATTCTCAGCGTAATGGAGGCGCTCTTCAGCCAGCACAACCCGAGACGTATCCTCAGCCGCGCGCATCGCTGCAGTGGGAGCCTTGGTCTCAGTCTGCGTGTCTATCCGGGCCAGGGAATGCTCACCTTCGCCTGTCGCTATGCTCACCTGCGCCAATTCGATTGCTGCTGCGCTCACCGCATCTGAAAGCGCCTGAATTGGCGAGACCGGTTCGACGCTTGGAATCGATGTTCCCGGCGCAACGTCGAGTACCTTAGGTTCCGTCACTTTGGCTCGGAACACTTGGGGCGGCGTTGGCACGGCCAAGTCAAGGGAAACAGGTTCGGCGCGCCTAAAGATGCGCTTCCAGAATGGTGGTGCAGATTCACTTTCCGGTGTTTCTTGCAGCGCGGTGGGTTCGACATGCTCTAACGAGGCAGTTTCACGTCCGGCAACGTGCACAACTGCTGACTCAACGGGACTTCCAGTCTCACCGAGTTCGCTCGTTGTGACTGGCAAAAAACCATCGGGCGAGGCGAGAGGTGGAGTGAGGCTGATCGCATCGGCCTCCCGGACCGGCAGCGCCCCAGCGACGGAGACGTCAATCGAAGTTGGAATCTCAAAGTCTATGCACCTCACCCCGACTTCCTCTGGTGCGGTTGCCAGCGACGGGGAATCCGCCACGGTCATCGCGCTAGACGCTGCAACCGGGACTTCCGCTTCTTGCGCCTTCGCTTCCAGTCGCTCCTCGCCGGTCGGTGTCAGTTCCTGCCCGGCTCCAGTTTCTGTGTCAGAAGTTGTCTCACTTATCGCGGTAACCGTCGCGCGTTCCTGAGACAGATTATGCGATGGCTCAGTAGCAATGTAAGGCTTGGATACCTCCGGCGCGAGAGCAGCCTCTGGTGCCTCCGGCGTCGGTAATTGAACAGGCGGCTCCGGTACGGGTTCTACCGGTTTGGCCTCCAAAAGCGAAGCCGGCCCGGATATCTCCGTCAGCGACCGCTCCATGCGCGAATCAGGCGCCGCCGGCGGCATCACCTCGTGCTGAGTCGCCAACGGTGCAAGAATGGCATCGATTTCGCTGTCTTCCAATTCAGAGAAGATTCCCGTCGCGCCTGCAGCCTCCAGAGAAGTTACAAGCATTGACCCAGCGACTTCAGCCGCGAGGCGAGGCCGCTCCTGCTGGTCTGAAATGTCCGGAACGACAATCGCTTCTGACTCGACAGTGGCCGCCTTTGCAGATCTGCTCACCTCAGGTGCCGGCTGCATCGCAACCACCGTCTCACGAGACGGCTCGGCCGCCAAGGCCATCTGAGACGCGGGTTCTGGCTCCGGAGTGAGGGCAGCCTCAAGAGGAGCTAGGGGTTCACCGGTCGCTTCGATCGAAGTTGGAGCATCCGCCGAGGCTGGCGCGCTGAGATCGGCGTCAGAAGCAAGTGCCGAGGGTTCCGAGGGTGCCACTACCGGAAGGCCAGTAGAAACCGGTTCAGTGTGCCGCAGAATTCTCCGCCAAACAAATGACGAAGCTTCCTTGCCTGTTGGAGGAGTGGGTGTGACCGGTTGATCCAAAAGTGTAGCCGGTTCGGCTTCCGCCGCCACCGGCGATGCTAAACCCTGCCGGATAGAGCCCTCGTCGCCAACTGCGACGCCGGACCCCACGAGTAGTGCTGGTGGGGAGGGAGCCTCGGCTGAATCTCCGGCAGGCACAGAAGTCGTACTGGCGAGAGGCACTTCGACTGATCGGTCCACCGCCACCGGATATCGTGGAGGCGCCTCGGCAGACAATACAGGAATTTCCATCACCGGTGTTGCAGGTTCCGCCTCCAGGCCACCTGTGGGCACGATTGCGGATTCCACTTCTAGAAAAGAGGACGCAGCAGAATCGCCGGCCATGGGCTCGAGGACAGCCGATGCCTCAGCGAAGTCCGGCTGCGACGGTACAGTTACTCTATCTACCGACTCGACCTGCAAAGCCGTCGGCGGCTCCGCTTCAGCTTGCGGCACGTCAGCGAGTTCTTGAGTTGTCGAGCGCACAGCATCTGCGCCGGTTGAGGCCGGGATTTCCGTCGAGACCGATGCCTCGAGATCGGCATCCGATGGGCCTGCCGAAACTTCTGCAGGAACAGAATCCACGGGCACAGGAGAAACCGGCTCGGCGCGTCGCAGAATCCGGCGCCAAGCAAACGGTGTCCGCTCTTTGCGTGCCGGAGGAGGAGCGGTTTCAACCGCTTGGACCATGCCCGCAGCCTGCGCTGATTTCGCTACCTCAGCCGATTCGGATTGCTGTCGGATCGAAATTTCCTCCACCGCTTCGGGGGATAGGGCGGTGGAGCCTCCGGCTAAATCAGCAGCAGGCTTCGACTCTAAAGCGATGGTCGCCGCATCGGCTGGAGCCACCCGGTCGGAGACCGAAATTTCCTGAAGAATGGGCGGTGCTGTAACGTGAATCGGCTCGTCTGACCGGCCTGCCACCGCGACTGGAGATGGAACTGAATCCTCGGCAAGCGCGGGAATAGTCTCCATCCTCGGAAGTGCTGATACTGTCTCCTGTACCCCGGCCGATTGAAAAGATGGTTCCGGCTCGAGAACTTCGGGCGTCGCAGGTTCGCTGGCCTCGGTCTCGAGGACAGCAGGTTCCTTAGTAGAGTCCTCTTGTCCAGTAGCGGTGATCTGACTGGCTGACTCGACCACCAGGGCCATCGGCGGCGGTTCTTCGGGCTGCAGCACGGCAACGGCCTCGTGCTCCGTCGAAACTTCAGTTTCTACCTCAGCCGTGGGAACAGCCGCCGCGACTGGCACTTCAAGACTGGCCGCAGGAAGACAAGTCGTCGGTTCGGTAAGCGCCGCCTCTTGTGGGCCGGGAGAAACCGGCTCCGTGCGTCGCAGAATTCGCCGCCAGGCAAATGGAGTGCGCTCTTTACCTGCCGGTGGAGAAGCGGGGACCAATGGTTCGACAAGGGCCGCAGGTTGCTCAGTCTTCATTGCCTCAGGCGATTCTGCCAATTCGCGAGACAGTTGCGGGGCGGCGCTCTCGGCCAAATCAGGAGCCGGTGCCGTGTCTGAGCCGGCGGTTAACAAGTCGCCTGGACGCTCCTGCTCCGCCACTTCGCCCGTGACAGCCGACCGGTCTACGGCCGCCAAGGATTGTTCGGGTAACCCGTCA
>JBEKOS010000100.1:0-15767 GCA_049521535.1 Terriglobales bacterium
CTAAGCTTTGTCATCTCCTCAACCATAGCGCGGGATAGGATTACTTTCCAGTTGATCGCGAAGGACCCGGAGAAATGACGTTACATAACTGCCCGGAGTAAGCACTCAGACGGCTCATGGCGCGTATCTAATTCACTTTCCCCCGCATGGAAGGTTTGTGGATCATGGTTCGTTGCGGGTCATAAGGCGGCTGATCGGGTCCGAAGTTAGTGCTCAGATATTCGATTAACGAGTCGCGGTCCTGGGGATCCACCAGGGCGCCCCACCTCCGCATTTTGTCAAGCTCGCGCGTCCAGACCGCCTTACTGAGGCGTTGCTGCAAAATGATGCGCGCTCCATGGCACTCCAAACAAGTCTTTGTGGCCTTGGCTTGCGCGGGGCCGGGCGGAAGACTCTCGTCGGCGACCGGCATGGCAGTTGGAGATTGCGTCCAGACTGGCATTGCCGCAGCTAAAGCAAGAATCGCGATCGATAGTACCGGCATGAGAAATCCCAGGAGTGCATTCGACGCTTTAGCTGACATGGATTTTCACCTGATCCGGCGCGTTATAGAAATAACCGCCGGGATTCCAGACCGGCGATCTGGGCTGGGTTCGTCCGCGGCTGTCGGTCGCACGCGCCAGTACGGCATAGTCGCCGCGTCTGGCCTGCCAGTCATGCTTCCAAAGACGCCAGGCATAGCGAGCACGTTCTGAGCCGAGCCTTGCCAGGTTCCAGGTTGCGCCTCCATCCGTCGAAACTTCCACCTTGGAGATGTCGGCTTCACCCGCCCATGCGGCTCCGCTTATCTGAATCAGCCCAGGCTTGACCACCGCGCCATCTGCAGGTGAGGAAATGACGGACTTGACTTGCAGCGCCGTCAGGACGTGCATATCTTCCGGCGCGACGGAATCGCCGGGCTTCACCTTCTGGTTGGGAAAACAATATGCCGGGCACATGAAGTATCCCTCTGATTCACTTTCCAGCACTGTGATTTCAGTGAGCCATTTGGTGGATGCGGCGCCAATCCAGCCAGGCACCAGCGCACGCGCCGGAAAGCCGTGATGCTTGGTAAGGGGCCTTCCATTCATTTGCGTCGCGATCAGGGTGTCGGAATCCATCGCTTTCTCAATGGGGATGCTGCGGATGAAAGGCGGCGCTTCGCCGGGAACTTCGCCGAGCCCGCTGAACATCACATGCTTGCCGGTGGCTTTTACGCCCGCGCGCCCCAGCACGTCGCGCAGGCGCGGGCCGGAAAACCGGGCCGTGCTGACGGCTCCTTTCATCCACTGAATGCCGGGAACCTGCGGGCGGAACAGCCCGCGGCCGTTGCCGGGGCATTCCAGCGTGTTGACGACCGAGTGCTGCTCCAGCTTCCAGAGATCGTGCAAAGTGAGCGTAAGCGACTTGTCTACTTCTCCGTTAATGTCGAGCCGCCAGGCTTCTGCGTCCAGGACGCTGGGTTCATGCATATGATTGCGCACAAAGAAATGCTCAACCGGAGTGAGCCACACGTTCAAATACTCGACCGGAGTTTCCAAATCCAGGAAGCGGTATGAGCGCACGATCATGCCCTCTTCACCGGCGATGTCCACCGGCGGGCCCTTCTGGAAAGGCAACGGCCCGGACAGCGCAAACGGCGCCGCACCGGCCACAAGGACCGCCCGTGAAATGTGCTTCAGGAAATCGCGCCGAGTCGTCATGGCATGATTTGGATGGATATCGAAGTCATGATAGCACTCCCGACGCCGCGGATTGGGCTTCAAGTGCGCCGCCCTCGTGCTTACGCCGAGAAGCCCACAGCAATGTGTTCCCTTGGTGAGATCTCTTCCGCGGCGTGAAAGAAAACGCAGTTTCGCCCTGGCGCAACGCGGACAAAACGCGATATGGCGGCGGGTTGAAGCGCAGGCCTTTGGCCTTCGGTCATGAGAACCTGGTCTCTTCTCCCTGGTACGTCCCTGTTCCGCATCGCCCGAACTCCGGCCCGGTGCACGTATGTCGCTGAGAATTATTGGTACCGTAACAATCCTGCAACAAGAAAACTGATATAAGAAAGCATCGGGTCGTAACGACCAGGGTGTCAACCAGCGGTTCGCAGGGACCTTCCGTGTGGGCAGCAAGTTGACCAAATTCAAAATCTCAGGAGCTACTTCATGAAAGCACCTAGCAAAGTCCTAGGATTGTGCGCTGCGCTTCTCCTAAGCACATCCATCGCTGTTCCTCTAGCCTCCGCACAGGCGGCACCGAAAGTGTCGTCGAAGACGCTGCCATCGTTCTCGCACGTGTTCCTGGTGGTAGGCGAGAATTTGGATTACAAAACCACCTACAGCTCGAAAAACATGCCCTATCTGACCTCCCTGGCCAACTCCTATGGCCTGGCCACCAAATACTATTCGTCCACGCATCCCTCGATCGGAAATTACGAAAACATGACGGCAGGCGTCATCCTGAGCAACGATGACAGCCAGACGCCCGCCACCCTTCCAATCTCGAACAACAATATCGCGTACGCAGTGCAGCAGGCGGGCAAGACCTGGAAGGACTATGTGGAGAGCGACCCCAACATCAGCGGCTGCGGGGCGTATCACTCCGGTACCTACTATGTTCGCCACGATCCCCTCGAATACATGACCGATGTCAACAAACAGACGGCCAATTTTGTGTGTTTCAGTCAGTTTGCAACGGACCTGGCCAACAAGGCCCTGCCCAACTTCTCCTATCTCTCGCCGAACGGCTATGACGATGCCCACGACTCCACCGCCAAGGCGTTTGACAACTGGTTGAAGGCCGAAATCGCCCCGCTGCTGGCGAGCGCTTACTTTACGGGCACCACGGAAGGCAACAACCTGCTGATCATCACATTCGACGAGAACGCCACGAACGGCACCCCGGATTGCACCACCACCACCGAAGGAAAAGGGTGCGGCGGACAAGTCGAAACCGTCCTGATTAGTAACGTTAGCATTGCTGGACACAAACAGACCGGCGGTGACCCGCAAGCCTACGACAAAGGCTATGACGAAGGGAACATCCTGCGTACGTTGGTTGACGCCCTTGGGGTTTCCTCAGCAAACCTCGGCTGGGCCTCGACTGCCGAGGACATGAGCGAGTTCTTTAACTAACTGTGAGGACGGGACCGGGTTAGGCAACCTGGTCCCGTGTTTTCTCCCGCAATAAGGATTTCTTAGATTCCCTCCAGCACGGCCCGCAGATACTTCCAGAACTCTGTCACCGAAGAGATTTCCACACGCTCGTTGGGGCTGTGCGGATTCTCAATCTGCGGACCGAAAGAAATCAATTGCATTCCGGGATACTTTTCCCCAATCACGCCGCACTCCAATCCCGCGTGCATGGCCACCAGGCCCGCCGGTTTGCCGAATACCTTCTGATGGACGCTCTGCAATTTCTGCACAATTTCACTGGTCGGCTCGGGCTTCCATCCCGGATAGCCCCCGCCGTGCTCCACTTCAAATCCGGCCAGGCGGAATGCAGTCGCCACCATACGCCCCGCGGCCTGCTTGCTGCTTTCAATCGCGCTTCGCTGGCTGGTGCCGAATTCAATCTGATCGCCTTTTACCGACACGATCGCGAGGTTTGTGGAGTTCTGAACCAGACCGGCCACATCAGGACTCATGGCCAGGACACCGTGCGGCAGGCTGACCAAAACGTCGACCGTGCTTCTGGCACTAGCGGCGTCAAGCACCATCGACGGACGACTAACCGGCTCCACCTTAATCTCAAGGCCCGAATCAAATGATCCCAAGTCGAGGCGCGTCTCTGTCTCCACGGCAGTTACCACTGCTTTCAAATCGCTTGCCAGCGGCTCATTCCCCACCACTATTGCGGATGCCTCGCGCGGAATCGCGTTTCGAGCACTGCCTCCTGCCAAGTCGGCAATTTCGAGGGGAAAACGATCGAGAATCCGCTGCAAAACACAGCCCAGAACCCGCAGCGCGTTACCCCTGCCCAGATGAATATCAACTCCGGAGTGCCCGCCTTTAAGTCCAGACACCTTGATGCGCCAGGCGCTGCCGCCGGACGCCGGCTGAAGCTTTGCCTTGCGGCGCGCGGTCGTATTGAGCCCGCCGGAGCAACCGATGCAGAGCGTGCCCTTTTCCTCGCCATCGAGATTCAGAAGATACTTCGATTTGAGCATGCCGAGGCCGAATTCCGCGGCGCCAGTCAGGCCCGTCTCTTCGTCGATAGTGAAGATAAATTCCAGAGGGCCGTGAGCGATGTCCTTGCTTTCCATGACCGCCAGCGCCGAGGCCACGCCCACTCCGTTGTCGGCGCCCAAGGTGGTGGCATCGGCTTTGAGCCAGTCGCCGTCGCGCACAACACGTATCGGGTCTTTGCTGAAATCGTGCACCGTGCCTTCGTTCTTTTCGCACACCATGTCCAGATGCCCCTGCAAAGCGGCCATCGGCGCACCTTCGCGCCCGGCCCGAGCCGGCTTGCGGATGACCACGTTGCCAACGGCATCTTGCGCTGATTCCAGGCCGGCAGCAGAGGCCACGGAAAGGACGTAGCGCCGCGCCTCCGCTTCCTTGGTCGATGCGCGCGGGATGGCGCACAGCGCGTCAAAGTGCTTCCATATTTCCTTCGGTTCGAGATTGGCGAGTATTGGGTTCATGATTGCGTTTTCCTCTCTTGAAAATGAATTCCGAACCAACCATCCTAGCAGCGTTGCGGTCGCAATGAGCCTTGTAACCCGGCACAAGTCGCACTGCCAGTTGCCGATGAGAATAAACGGACGCTAAGTCATTCGACCTTGGCGATAAAAACTAAGGCTGGCGTCGCCCTGGCGCAGTAACCGGTAGCGCTCTAAGGTGCCGAACTGTGCGCCCGGGTCGAAATGCTTGTCGTGCTCGGCAATTATCAGGCTCTCCGCGGTCAGAATGCGGGATTGCGACAGGAAGTCGAGAGTTTCTTCATATGCCTCCTTCATGCGATACGGAGGATCGAGATAGCAGACGATCCCTTTGGAGTCCAGTAGGCGAAGCGCCTGGACCGCGTCTCGCTGGATAACTTCGAAGCCCTGGACTATCTCCAATGCGTGGAGATTCTCACGAATCAGCGATACCGCAGCCTTGGACGAGTCGATGAAGTACACCTGACGCGCGCCGCGGCTGAGCGCTTCCAGGCCCACGGCGCCGGTGCCGGCAAAAATATCCAGCCAGATAGAATCCTCGAGCAAGCCGAGGGATCCCGCAGTTAAGACGTTGAACAGAGTCTCCCGCAACCGATCTGCGGTGGGACGGGTATCTGCGCCGCTGAAAGCGCGCAAAGGACGGCTGCGATACTGGCCGGCGATGATGCGCATGAGAGCAGTAGCAAGTAGCAAATAGCAAGGAAGGAAAAGCCCAGGCGCTTGCTACTTGCCACTAGCTGCCGGCTACTCGTTCGTCCATTTCCACTTCTTTCCGTCCCAAAACACCAGGGAGGTTTCGCCGGTGACTTCTTCCCCTTTGATCGCGGGAACAGGCTTCTTCTTTACCAGGGTGCGCGAAAGCGACAACTTGTCGAAGGGAAAGTTCATGATCACGAACTTGGTTTTGGGTGCGCGCCAGTCGTGAATCACCAGCAATAAGTGCGGCTTGCCGACGTGCGTACTGAAATGCACGGTAATCTTGGGGTCACCCAGGCCGTAATAGCTGCTGAACGGGTCCACCACTTTGTAGTGCTGTTCGGTCTCGTCGAGGAGCGGATTCTCAGCGGTAGCGACCACCACGGCATCTTCCGTCCCGTCGCCGTCAAAGTCCGCCGTCAGCACCGGAAATTCCGTCTGCACCGTAAACGCCGGCCCAAACAATTTTGCCAGTTCCACCGCGTCCGGTTTTGCCGGGGCCGGCGCCGGCGCCTGTCCCAGCGCGAACACCGCGGATGAAAGTACGAATGCAAGAATACGCAGCATGGTCATGCATTGCCTGAATAAAGAACCGCGGCACCGGCTCCGTCAATTACAAATTACCAATCACCAAATTACAAATCGTTCTACTGCACCACCTGGTTGTCTCGCGCCCACATGCCCGCAAAATTGTTCTCAAACTCGCCGACCTGCGCGCGATCGGTGGTAAACCGGGCATTATTGTCCTGGCGCTTGAGGCCGCTGTTTGACCAGTTGGCGCTGCCGTCGCGCAACAGGGCGCCGTCGATGCAATAGGCCTTCAGGTGCATCAATTCGCGGCTTGCCTTCACCCGCACCTGGATGCTCGATTCGCCCCGGAACATCTCAGCAGTGGAGCCTTCCTCGCGCCTGCCCTGGTGGCGCTGCTCGTCCTCAAACTGATCGTGATCGCGATAGATGCGCACCTGCACTCCCCGGCGTGCCGCCCGAACAACGGCTTCCGCCAGAAACCGGTCCGTGAAGGCATACATGGCTATATCCAATGAGCGCTTCGCATTATCGATTTGCGCGAGATCGAGTTGCTCCAGATTCTCTGCCGGGGAATAGTGATTTTCGTTGACGATGGCGCCGGTCTCCGAGGCATGCTGCAGAACCGGGGTGACAGCACGCGGACGCTGCTGGTACCACAGCGCCGCGGCGACGATCAGGACAATCAGCAGCCAGATAACCTGGCGGGGAGAATTGCGGGGCATGAGCTTCCATTCTACGATGCCGCACCCGCCAAACTGCTAGACTTTAATGGCAATCAGGTACCTGTTGGAGGCACTCATGAAACGGGCTTTTCTATTGATTTTCGCAGTCATAACGCTTTGCGGCGCTGTCGCCGCCGACGAAGGAAATTGGCTTTATGAAGCCTTCCCCAAGGACCAGGTGAAGGCCAGATACGGTTTCGAACCCAGCCAGGAGTTCCTGGATCATCTGCGATTGTCTTCCGTGCGCATTGGAGCTTCGGCGTCGTTTGTATCACCGGACGGGCTGGTATTTACCAACCATCATGTCGGCGCCGGCTGCGTCCACGATCTGTCCACCGGCGGCAAGGATTACATGAAGGACGGCTACTACGCGCGCACGCGGGCCGAAGAGGCCAAGTGCCCCGGTCTTGAGATCAGCGTCCTTACCGAAATCAAAGACGTAACCTCGCAGGTTCAAGGCGTCGCCAAGCCGGAGATGGCCATGGCGGAGGCCGCACAGGCCCAGCGGGCCGAAATGTCACGGCTGGAGAAAGAATGTTCCACAGCGGCGAACACCCGCTGCGAGGTGGTTACGCTGTACGCGGGCGCCATGTATCACCTCTACAAGTACCGGCGGTATACCGACGTCCGGCTGGTATTCGCGCCGGAATTCGAAATGGCGTTTTTCGGCGGCGACCCCGACAACTTCACCTATCCGCGCTACGACCTCGACATCACCTTTTTCCGCGTCTACGAGAACGACAAGCCGGTCAGGCCTGAGAATTATCTGCAGTGGTCGAAGAACGGAGTCAAAGAAGGCGATCTGGTGTTTGTCTCGGGTAACCCCGGATCGACGGGACGCCTGCTTACCGTAGCCCAACTCGAGTACTTGCGGGACCTGGCCTATCCCTTCACGCTTAAATCGTATGCGCGGCGCGTTGACATGTTGAAGAAGTTCGGCGCGGAATCGCCGGAAAACAGCCGGGTTGCCGAACGCGAGCTTTTCGGGCTGCAGAATTCCTTCAAGGCCATCACCGGATACCAGTCCGGATTGCTCGATCCATCCCTGATGGCAAAGAAGGCCGCCGACGAGAAAGAGCTGCGTGATTATGTCAACAGCGATCCCAAGCGCACGGAGCAGTTCGGGGACCCGTGGGATGCGATTGCCTCGGCCGTCGCGGCGCAGCGCGAGCTTTTCCTGGCCACGAATTTTATCGAGGGAGGCGCAGGACTGCGCGGGTCCATGGCCGGGTATGCACGCACCCTGGTGCGGCTGACCGCGGAAAAGGAAAAGCCCAACGACCAGCGGATGCGCGGCTTCCAGGATTCGGCCATCCCCACAATTGAACAACGGCTCTTTTCCCCGGCGCCGATCTATCGCAGCCTGGAGTTGCTGAACCTGACCGACGGCCTCACCGATATGCGCGACCGGCTGGGCGCGGATAATCCCGTGGTGAAGGAGATTCTTAACGGACGCACGCCTGCCGAAGCGGCAAAAGCGCTTATCGACGGCAGCAAGCTGGACGACGTCGCTTTTCGCAAGCAGCTCTACGCGGGCGGGAAGAAGGCAGTGGACGCCAGCGATGATCCGCTGATCGTGGTGATGCGGACCATTGATCCGGAAGCGCGCGCTATCCGCAAGCAGAACGAAGACCGCGTGGAGGCGGTGCTCCGCAGGAACGGCGGCACGGTGGCGAAGATCCGCTTTGCCAAGTACGGCCCCAAGGACGCCCCTGATGCGACTGGCACGCTCCGCCTCAACTACGGCGTTGTAAAGGGCTACACCCTCAATGGGCAGCAGGTCCCCTGGTTCACCACTATGGGCGGTGCTTTCGAGCACGCCGCCAAACACGGCGATCGGCCGCCGTACCAGTTGCCGGCAAGCTGGATCAAGGCCAAATCAAAGATGGACCTTAACACGCCGCTCGATACGGTAAACACCGTGGATAGCATCGGCGGAAATTCGGGCAGCCCGACGGTCAATACCAAGGGTGAGATCATCGGCATCCTGTTTGACGGCAACATTGAATCGTTGCCGTGGAACTTCCTGTTCGACGATACCGTAGGCCGAACAGTAATAGTGGACAGTCGTGGGATTATCGAGTCGCTCCGCAAGGTCTACGATGCCGCGCCGCTCGCGGATGAGTTGACGGGAGCAACAAAGAACTGACCGCGGATTTATACAGATCTAGCCAGATAGGAACAAATCTGATTAAATCCGTCTCGATCCGTTTTCATCCACGGTTAGGTTTGGAAGCCTCTCATGAGCGCACACATGGCCTCAAAACACCTGATCATCGGCATTACCGGCGCCACCGGCGTACAGATCGCCGTAGAGTTGCTTCGGGCAATGCGCGACCACCCGGAGTGGGAAACGCACCTTGTAATTTCCCGTGGCGGGCGGCGCACGCTGGCTGAGGAGACGCCGTTCCCACTCGAGGAAGTAAAGGCACTGGCAACCCACTATCACCCTCTGGATGACATTGGCGCCAGCATTGCCAGCGGCACCTTCACGACCGAAGGCATGGTGGTGGTTCCGTGCAGCATGAAGACCGTTGCCGGCATTGCCAGCGGATTCTCACAAACCCTCTTGTTGCGTGCCGCCGACGTAGTAATCAAGGAACGACGCAAGCTCGTGCTGGTGGCGCGCGAGTCGCCGCTCAGCCCGGTGCACCTGAAAAACCTGCTGGAACTCTCCCGATTGGGCGCCATCATCCTGCCGCCTATGCTGACGTTCTATAATCATCCCTTAACCGTAGAAGACATGGTCACGCACGTCGCCGGCCGGATCATGGACGTCTTTGGCCTGGAACTGAAGGGCTTCCGGCGCTGGAAGGAAGTAGTGGAAATGCCGGAAGATTCGCGCGACTGCTGATCTTGACTCTTTTCTCGGTGTCCCGGTGTCTCTGTGGTAGGTTTTGCATGAACTCATGACCAGTGTAAAGTCTGAATCCATCCGGCAAATCGCCTGCGCCGACTTTCCCACCCGTTGGGGGAAGTTCCGTATATTCGGCTTCGAGCGGGACTTGGACCAGGGCGGATGGGTGCGCCGCGAAGAAGCGGTGGCCCTGCTCATGGGCGACGTGAAGAGCGCTCCTCCATTGGTTCGCATTCACTCCCAGTGCCTGACCGGCGACGTTCTTGGATCGTTGCGTTGCGATTGCGGCTCGCAATTGGATATGGCGCTGGCCAAAATTGCGAAAGCCCACGCGGGCATATTGATTTATGAGAATCAGGAAGGCCGGGGCATCGGCCTGATGGCCAAATTGCAAGCCTATGAATTGCAAGACCAGGGCCGGGATACGGTCGAGGCCAACGAACAGCTCGGCTTCAAGCCGGACTACCGTGAATTCGTCTTGCCCGCCGAGATCCTGAAGCAGTTTGGAATATCGCAGGTGCGGTTGCTTTCCAACAATCCGCAGAAAATTGCGGCGCTGGAAAATGCGGGCATTCAAGTCGTGGAGCGCGTCCCGTGCAGGATTCCCGGGAGCAACCATACGGCAAAGTACCTCAAAACCAAGAAAGAGAAACTTGGTCAGTTGCTGTGAGGGGAAGAAAGTGAATTGTCATCCTGAGCGAAGCGAAGGACCCATGCATTCACCTCCCGCACGCAAAATACATAGATCCTTCGCTTCGTTCAGGATGACAAACCCAACGGCTTACTACTAACTACCAGCTACTTACTACTATGTTTACAGGACTCATTCAGGAAGTTGGACGCATCACGCGCATTGAACAGAACGGCGCCAACCGGCGCATTATTGTGGCCGCAGAACAGGCAGCCCCTGAACTCAAGATTGGTGACAGCATTGCCGTAAGCGGCGTTTGCCTCACGGCAGTTGATGTCGGCGCCGGCACGTTTTCCGCGGACCTTGCCGCCGAAACCTGGGCCCGCACGTCATTCTCGCGTCTGCGCGAGAACGCGCGCGTGAATCTCGAGCTTCCCCTGGCGGCGAATGCCCGCCTGGGCGGACACATGGTGCAGGGCCATGTCGACGGTACCGGCACCTTCCTGGGTTTGGAACCTATTCCCGACGCTCAGGATTTCTGGCTGCATATCGAAGCGCCCGTTGAGTTGGCAAAATACCTGGTCTTCAAGGGCTCGGTCGCTATTGAGGGCATCAGCCTGACTCTGGCCCGAGTTGACGGAAATCGAATCACGATTGCGATCATCCCCCACACCTGCGAGATGACCAATTTGCAGTCTCTCCAGCCGGGCGATCCGGTCAATATCGAGACCGACATTATTGCCAAATATCTGGAGAAGTGGACTGGAGAAGGAGGACTTCATGGACAGAGTGGACTGCGAGGTGAATACGCCTTGTCCAACGATTCCACCAGGTCCATCGCGGCTACTATTGAGCACCCTGAAACACCTCCTGAACTGCCGCGCACCGTCAATGGGTCGCTAAACGCGCACAGTAAACGCTTTGGCATTGTCGTTTCGCGCTTTAACGCGTTTATCACGGAACGACTATTGCGGGGCGCTCTCGATGGCCTGCGCCGTTCCGGGGCAAGCGACTGCGACATCAAGATAGTGCACGTGCCGGGCGCATGGGAGCTTGCCTCCGCGGCGCGCATGCTGGCGAAAACTGGACAGGTGGATGCCGTCATTTGCCTGGGCTGCCTGCTTCGCGGCGAGACCCTGCATTATGAGGTGATTGCGAACGAGGCTGGGCGCGGAATCGGGCAGTCGGCGCAGGACACTGATGTCCCCCATGCGTTCGGCGTGCTGACCTGCGACACGCTCGAACAGGCCCTCGATCGCTCCGGATTAAAGCAGGGGAACAAGGGTTTCGATGCCGCCCTGGCCGCGATCGAAATGGCCAATCTGAAGCAGAACATCAACAAGCACTAATCGCAGGTTAATACGGATTGAAGCGGATTTTCGCGGATAAAGGCTCGGCCTATTCTTTAAGGATATTATTCTGATTTGTTTTTGTCCGTTTGAATCCTCTGGATCCGCGGTTAGCCTTTACGCTTGAGGAGCAAAAGTGACCAGTATTCCAGAATCTTCCATTCACCCTCCGCAACGACTCCTTTTCGGCCCGGGCCCCACGCAGGTTGATCCGCGCGTGTACGACGCGATGAGGAACCCTGTGGTGGGGCACCTTGACTCGTATTTCTTCCAGATCAGCGATGAGATTCAGAGGATGTTGCGGACCGTATTCGGCACCAGCAACGAACTGACCTTTGTGATTTCCGGCACCGGTAGTGGCGGCATGGAAACTGCCATTACCAACTTTGTCGAGAAGGGCACAAAGGTGGCGGTACTGGCCAACGGTTTCTTTTGCGACCGCATGACGGAAATGGCCCGGCGGCAGGGCGCCGAAATAGCGCGTCTGGAAAAACCGTGGGGCGAGGTCACCGGTGATGAAGAGGCCGCTGAGTTCATTCGTACGAACAAACCAAATGTGGTGATGTATGTCCACGCGGAGACCTCAACCGGCGCCCTGCAGCGGGGCAAGGCAATTTGTTCTGCTGCTCACGACGCGGGCGCGTTGGTGATTGCCGACGTGGTAACGTCGCTGGGCGCGATGCCGGTGCGGATTGACGAGACCGGAATTGACATAGCCTACAGTTGCACCCAAAAAGGATTGAGCTGCCCGCCGGGACTCTCGCCGATCACGGTCTCACCGCGTGCGGTCGAGCGGCTGAATGCCCGCCAAACCTCGAATGTGAGCTGGTACTTCGATCTCCGCCTGATTAACGACTATTACAGGGTCTCGCATCGCTACCACCACACCGCACCTATCTCGATGTTCTACGCGCTGCATCAGGCGCTAACGCTAATTGAGGAGGAAGGCGTCGAACACCGCTGGGAGCGGCACCGCCTTTGTCACGACCAGTTTGTGCGGGGCATCGAAGCGCTCGGACTGCATATGCACGTGCCCAACGATGTTTGTCGCATCGTGAACCTGAACACGCCGTGTGTTCCCGCCGGTGTGGACGATGCGAAGGTGCGCAGCGCTCTGCTGCAAAAGCATGGAATCGAGATCATGGGCGGCTTCGGACCGTTGGCGGGGAAGATATTCCGCATCGGAGTGATGGGGCCGTTGGCGACGAAGGAAAAAGTGAGTGATTTTCTAGGGCACTTTGGGGAAGCGCTGGAAGAAGCGGGCTACAAACCGCCTAAAGGCAATTGAGGTCCCAGGTTGAGTTCCATACTTATCGCCGTGCTCGCCTAATCCTGGAGTGGATTAACGACACGTACCGGACCGTACTTCTGCCCCGGCGACAGGTCTTCCGAATAGAGTGTTTCGGCGCCGGCGGACTCGGCGGCCTGAAGAATGAGCGCATCCCAAAACGAAATCTTGTAGCGCGCCTCGAGGTCGAGCGCTTGGAGCACTGAATCGGCGGTGTTCACAACAATGATCCAGCTCAGGTAGTCGTGGAGGAGCCGCCGCATATCGTCAACGGAGCGGGGCTGACCTGCCCGGCGTCGCAGTGTGACACAAAGCTCCTGCAAAACCTGGGTGCTCAGAGCGCCCTGCCCGGATTCCCAAAGCTGCTCAACCAATCGTCGGGCGCGTTTGTGCTTCTCGCCTGTAGTTCGATCATGCGCGTACACAAGGATATTGGTGTCGACAAAGCTTCTATCGCTCATGCAATTCGTCTCGCGAACTTGGTGGACTCCAGTTCAGGTCCCATCCCCGACGTAACCGGGCCAGTGCACGGGCACGGGCACAATCATAACGCTTTCGTTCTCTCACTATTTTTTCCAAATGCGCTGCCAGGAGCGCGCTCACAGAGGTGCCTTCCTCCGCCGCCAAGACCCGCACCTCGCGCAAGAGACCAGACTCCACTTTCAATGTAATATTCGCTTTCATCACAGCACCATCTTACGTGTAGCACGTATCTTAGTGCCAAGTGCAGAAGGGAGTCAAATTGCGTGAATGGGCGGAATGTTTCTGCGAGAGAATCTAGAATTTTACTACCTGCCCAATTCCCGATTGCACGAAGTAGAGGGCGGCTTCGCTCAAATGCTTGCCGGTAAGTTGACATATCGCGTCTCGATAAGCCTCAAGCTGTGGGCGGTGAAAATCGATCCGCGCCGCGATTTCGCCAGGACGAACGTCTTCGGTTTTGTAATCGACGAGTACTAGTCCATCGGCTTCCTCAAATAGCAGGTCCATGGAGCCTTCCATAATCTGGCCCTGGTGGTCGATGCAAAAGGGCATCTCGCGCCAGACATGTTTCGCCGCGCGGGCGCGCTGCAGCCAGGGCGAGGATAGCGTTCGTTTCACCCACTCCTTCAGCTTTTCGGATTGTTTCTCGACGCCCTGTAAATGTGCTCCTCGCTCGATGGCCGTATCCAAAATCGTGCCCGCTTCTCCGCCCAGGTCCACCTGGCGCATGATGTGATGAAAGGTTGTTCCCAGCACAGCGGCATTCGCCCGTGCCTGCCATTCCTTTTCGGTCAGGGACTCGGGTTCAGCCGCTGCTTTTCTGCCGACACCCAGCTCCGCGAGTTCCTGTTTCCAGGCGGCGCGTTCGGCCAGAATGGGTGCGATGAGATCGTTCGGCGGAACCTTGGAGCCTATGTCATGGAGGAACACGCCTTTGGCCGTTTCCGTGGGGGTACTGTCTAGCATGTCTTCGGCGCGGAGCAGAAGCACGCGTTCCCCCGTTTCTTCGCTGCGCTGGGGCTTGCTGCCAAACTCGTCCAGCGGTTTGTAGAACGGAAGGAAGCGCGCGCCGTCAGTTTTGAGCGGCGCCATGCGGGGAATCACCAGGCAATCGCGCGCGCGCGTGGCCGCGACATAGAAGAGCCGGAGATCCTCGGCAGTTCCGCGTTGGTCGTCCCGCAACGCTAAGGCATCGTAGTCCGCCGTCTTGTATTCGTTGCCTAGTTGAAAGCCGATGCGGCCCGCGGCAGCGTCCACGAGGACGTTCTTGCGTTTGCTCTGCTGGCAGGCCATACCGGCCAGAATCACCACCGGGAATTCCAACCCTTTGGCGCGATGAATAGTCACCAGCTTGACAGCGTTTTCCTGGTCATCACCGAGCACGGCGTCGGTTTCCGCCAACTCGGACGCGGCACAATGCTCCAACATGGCCACCAGCGTACGCAGGCAGGCGCCGGGTTCCTGTTCGAAGCGCCGCGCGAGTTCCACAATCCGCAACAGGTTGGCCACGGCCTGCTGCCCGCCCGGAAGCAGGAGGAAAAACGCCAGCGCGCCGCTTTCGTCGAGGATGGCATCCACCAGCGCCGCCAACGATGCGGTCGCGCGCAGTTCATGCCAGTGTCGCAACTGGACGAAACTTTCGGTCATCCGCGGAAATCCATCCCTGCCCTTATGCAGGTAGTTGAATTGTCCGCCGGCATGGCGGTAAAGAAACAGGTCTTCATCGGAAAGGCCAAAAAATGGCGACCGCAGCGCAGCCACCACCGCGACCGAGTCTTCCGGATTATCCACGGCATTCAGCACTGAGAACAGGGCCAGGGTTTCCCGCCGGACGTAGAACTGTCCGCCGGCTTCGACCTGCAGCGGGAAGCCGCGGGCACGCAGGGCATCTTCGTAATACTCGATATCGGTCGAGACCGGGAACAACACCGCCACATCGCCAAAAACCGGCGCCCGCGGCTTCTTTGTGCTGCGGTCGAAGATCTTAACCGGGCCGGACTCACGGCAAATGTGCTGCACGAATTGCGCTATCAACTCCGCTTCAGTCTTCCGGTACTCCGGCATTTTGCCCGGCTCATATCCGTCGGGTGGAAAGAGCAGCACCAAGCCAGGTCCGGCGTCGGGTCGACCCGGCTCCGGATCCAGCGGGACATAGCCGGCCTGGAGATCTCCGTCGTCTACCATCTGGGCTTCGAAGATCCTGTTCACCGCAGCCAGCACCGATGGCGAGCTGCGAAAGTTCTGCGAGATCACGAGCCGCTGGTTGATCGCCTCCATCATTTCCCGCGCTTGCTTGTAAATGCGAATGTCGGCGCGCCGGAATCGGTAAATTGATTGCTTGGGATCGCCGACCAGGAACAGCCGGTCGCGGTCAAGTTCGACCGTAGTCCACGTGCGCGCCGTGGCGCCTTTTTCGGCCAGGAAGAAGATCAGCTCTGCCTGCAGCGGGTCGGTATCCTGGAATTCATCCACCAGTAAGTAGCGGAAGCGCCGCTGGAAATAGCCGCGAACTTCGCGGGAATCCCGCACCAGATTACGCGCCTTCAGCAGCAGATCCTGGAAATCGAGAACGCCGCGGCG